>CAYFQJ010000051.1:0-4089 GCA_964345205.1 uncultured Actinomyces sp.
GGGCGCCCTCGCGCTGCAAAAAGTAGTTTCCGGGGGTGATCGGCCAGGTGGCGGTCTCATCGACGGCCTTGAAACCGGCTGGAGTCAAGAGTGCCGCCCCGTTGGTGGCAGCATCGAAAGAGGTGGGAGAAGATTCCAGGTAACCCATGTAGCGGGCCGCGTAACTTTGACTGTCCATGCTGACCATTGTGTCACTGTTGCGGCCCGGGCAGCGTCGCGGCTGGTGTTGACCCGCTGGCGGCGGCGCGAAGCGGGCTTAGGAACCGAACCGGTAAACGTTGGTTTCGCGCAGGTTGAAGCCGGTGCGCTGATACAGCCGGTTAGCGGCTTCGCGGGTGGGGCGTGACGTCAGGTCGACAGTGCGGCAACCAACTTCGGTTCCCTTGGCGATGGCCGCTTCGACCAGGGCCTTCCCGGCGCCCTTACCGCGAGCCTCTTTGTCAACAACAACGTCTTCGATCCAGGCGCGACGGCCGGTGGGGATAAGGAAGGTGGCGAGTGTCAGCAGGCCGAGAATCGGGCCGTCCGCATCGTTGCGGTACGCGAAAAGGAAGACGCCGGGCTGGTCAATCAGTTCTTGTAGTTGCGTTGCATCCATCGGCGTGGCAGAACGGGATAGTTGGGGTGTCAAGAGCTCCAGAGCTTCCAAAATGCTGCTGTCCACAACGGTAACTTCGGTGACGGTCACAAACTTATCCTTTCAGGGGCGGGGCGTTCCCGCGGGGACACGTATCTAGTTGACAGCGTAGTCGGTCAGTCGTGTGTGGACTATTTTACCGTGTCGAGGGTCGGTATTAAAGCAATTTGGGTTGCGGACAGCCATGTCCGCAACCCAAATCTGCAACTAGGTGAAGGCTACTCGGTTTCAGCTACAACCGTTACTTCTTCGACTACTTCCACTTCAGCACTGTGCTTGCCGTGGTGGTTATCGGAGGAACAGCAGCCACCGTTGCCGCCGTGAGCAGCGCGTCGCGCAGCGCGGCGGGCCTGCCGTTTGGCCTGCTGGTTCCCGATGGAGAGGAAGGCCGCTCCGGTGATTCCTGTTGAGATACCCAGAGCCATCACGAGGAATGAGACGCCGAAGGCCAGGATTGAGGTGAACAGCGAGGCGCGGAGGCCCGAGGCGCTCTGTGCCGTGGTGCGCAGTCCCTGAGCAGCGGCGGCTTCTTCTGAGTCTGCACCGAACTCTTCTTTGGCCTGTTCAACAACAGCGCCGAGTTCCGCGTAGGTCTTGCCACCGGTGATCTTGTCGGTGTGCATCTGGATTACTTCCTGCATTGACCAGGCAGTAAGAGGTCCGGCAACCTGTTTGCCAGCGTTGGAGCGGGCGTCGCCGGGGACCGTCATGTTTTCTGCTTTGAGCTGGGCGCTGGTCAGCCCCCAGGCAACTCCGCCACCGACAAGGAGGAGGACAGCGGCAATGAGTAGCAGAATGCCGAGTACGCGAGGGACTGCACCGTCACGTTTGGCTGCTTTTCCTGCAGGGCGGACTTTTGTGTCCGTCGAGGATGTCATTGTCTTATTTTCCTGAGCTGAATAAGGGGGAACGTGACCGGATAGAAACAGGACCTTAGTCCGATACCTGTCAGGCTACCCTTAGTGAAAACGGGTGACAATCTGAATCGGTACCAAATCGGCAACAAAGCACAAAAATCCCATGACTTTGGTCACGCAGTGCGCGGCCGGCGCGCTAAAGCGCTGTCCCGACTTGATTTGACTCCGCTCAACTTTGCAAAATTGCCCCTTGCGTCTCCTCGACTCAACCCTTAGACTTGAGTGCATAGGGCTCAATGCGTGTACAGCGCAGGGCACAGATCATTGCTGAATGTATTGAATTTGAATGGAGAAACCTCAAAATGGGTAAAGCAGTAGGTATTGACTTAGGAACCACCAACTCGGCTATCGCCGTGCTTGAAGGTGGCGAACCGGCGATCATCGCAAACGCGGAAGGTGCACGCACCACCCCGTCTGTGGTTGCCTTCTCGAAGAACGGTGACGTTCTGGTTGGCGAAATCGCTAAACGTCAGGCCGTGACGAACGTTGACCGGACCATCATGTCTGTCAAGCGCCACATGGGCACGGACTGGACAGCAGAAATTGACGACAAGGGATACACGGCGCAGGAAATCTCTGCTCGGATCCTCTCAAAGTTGAAGCACGACGCCGAAGACTACCTGGGTGAACCAGTGACCGACGCGGTCATCACCGTTCCCGCCTACTTTAATGACGCCGAACGTCAGGCAACTAAGGACGCCGGTGAAGTTGCAGGACTGAAAGTTCTGCGAATCATCAACGAACCGACAGCTGCCGCCCTCGCCTATGGCTTGGATAAGGGTAAAGAGGACGAACTGATTCTGGTCTTCGACCTTGGTGGTGGAACATTTGACGTGTCCCTCCTCGAAGTCGGCAAGGACGATGATGGCTTCTCGACCATTCAGGTTCGCGCGACCTCCGGCGACAACCGTTTGGGTGGCGACGACTGGGACCAGCGCATTGTTGACTGGCTCTGCCAGCAGGTCAAGAACAAGACCGGTGTGGACCTCTCGAAGGACCCCGTTGCTCTGCAGCGCCTGCAGGAAGCCGCTGAACAGGCGAAGCGTGAACTGTCGACCGCCACAACCACGACAATCTCGCTCCAGTACCTGTCGATGAGCGCAGAAGGCCCCATCCACTTGGATGAGAAGCTGACTCGCGCCAAGTTCCAGGACATGACCTCGGATCTGCTCGAACGCACGAAGAAACCCTTCCAGGACGTTATTCGTGACGCCGGAGTTTCCGTGAAGGAAATTGACCACGTGGTTCTGGTGGGCGGCTCGACCCGTATGCCTGCTGTGACCGACCTCGTCGTTGAGATGACTGGCGGCAAAGAACCCACCAAGACAGTGAACCCTGACGAAGTGGTAGCTGTTGGCGCGGCTCTCCAGGCCGGAGTGCTGCAGGGCGACCGTTCAGACGTTCTGCTGATCGACGTGACGCCACTGTCGCTGGGAATTGAAACCCGCGGCGGCGTGATGACGAAACTCATCGAACGAAACACTGCGATCCCGACTCGAGCCACCGAAGTGTTCTCGACCGCTGAAGACGGCCAGTCGTCCGTCCTCATCCAGGTGTTCCAGGGGGAACGCGAATTTACTCGCGACAACAAGCCGCTGGGGACTTTCGAACTGACCGGTATTGCTCCCGCACCGCGTGGCATGCCGCAGATTGAAGTTTCCTTCGATATCGACGCCAACGGTATTGTTCACGTCTCCGCGAAGGACCGTGGCACCGGCAAGGAACAGTCGATGACGATTACTGGTGGCTCAGCGCTGCCGAAGGAAGAAATCGACCGGATGGTGCAGGAAGCGGAAGCTCACGCTGCCGAAGACAAGGCGCGTCGTGAGGAACAAGAAACCCGTAACCTTGCCGAACAGACCGTGTACAGTCTCGAGAAACTCCTCAAAGATAACGAGGAAAAGATCAGTGACGAAACACGGACCGAAGTTCAGGCCGCGATCGATGCCACCAAGGAATCTCTTGAGGGCGAAGACACCGAAGAGGTCAAGAAGCAGCTCGAAAACCTCAACGAAGTTGGCATGAAGATTGGTCAGGAAGTCTACGCGGCTGCCGCAGAAGAAGCAGAACTTCCCAGCCAGGACGACGTCAACGCTGAAGAAGACGTGATCGACGCCGAAATTATTGAGGACGAGGACGACAAGTGAGCCAAGACGGTCTGAACCACAACGAACCCCAGGGTGAACAGCCTGAAGGTTCAGCCGGTGAGGCCGCCGACCAGTCAGTTGGGGAGGGTGCCAACGTGGAAACTCCCCAACTTGACATGGCCGCTTTCGAAGCCGCCGTGGGGGAAGATCCACAACTGGCGCAGGTCGTAACCGAACTGGAAGAGTCCCGTGATCAGCTGGCTCGTGCCCGCGCTGACACTTACAACGTCAAACAGGAGTACGGCAACTACGTTCGTCGGACCCGAGCCGAAGCTGGGCAGCACCGCGAAAGCGGTCAGGTCGAAGTTCTTGACGCACTCCTGTCCGTCCTCGACGACATTGACGCTGCGCGTGAAGCGGGCGACCTCAGTGATGGGCCCTTCGCGGC
>CAYFQJ010000051.1:4099-8679 GCA_964345205.1 uncultured Actinomyces sp.
AGAAGTTGGAAAGTACTCTCGCGGGACGGTTCCAGCTGGAACGTTACGGGGCGCCTGGAGACAGTTTCGACCCGAACTTCCACGAAGCGCTGATGGCGGCCACCAACCCTGAAGTTGAGGAACCAACAGTGTCACAGGTCCTGCAACCCGGTTATCGGGTCGGTGACCGAATCCTGCGGGCCACCAAAGTTATGGTGGACAACCCCGCGTAACAGCTGGCCCAAAAGCCAATTTTTAGTGGCGCGATTCCGATCGGGCCACTAGCTTGAAAGGAGCGAAAACCATGGGTGAACAAGACTGGTTCAACCAGGACTTCTACAAGCTGCTTGGGGTCAGTAAAGACGCGGACGCCTCTACAATTAAGAAGGCGTACCGAAAACTGGCCCGCAAGTGGCACCCAGATCAAAACCCGGGCGACGCCAAAGCAGAAGAAACCTTCAAAGAGATCTCTGAAGCCTACGCAGTGCTCTCCGACCCTGAACAGCGCGAACGCTACGACGCGATCCGCCAGATGGCGGCCGGTGGGCACCGATTTGCCCCCGGTGGTGGTGGCGCTTCCGGCGGCGGTTTCGAAGACCTCTTCGGTGGGGCCTTCGGCGGCGGCAACCCCAACATCCAATTCTCCACCGGCGGCGGTGGCGGCGGTTTCGAAGACATCCTCTCCGGCCTTTTCGGTGGGGGAGGTGGCTTCGGCGGCGGCGGAGGCTTCGGTGGCGCAGGCCCCCAGCACGCGCCTCGACCCCAAAAGGGTGCCGACGCGGCGGCGAGCACCACCATTAGTTTCAGTGACGCCTACGAGGGCACCCAGATGAAGGTGAACCTCAGCGGGAAAACCGTCACCGTGCGGATCCCCGCGGGAGTGCGCGACGGGCAACGCATCAAGATTGCCGGTAAAGGGCAGCCGGGTGCGGCAGGCGGCCCCCCAGGGGACCTGCTCGTCACTGTCAGTGTCACCCCCGACCCGCTGTTCTCCATCGAGGGGGACAACCTGCGCGTGAAACTGCCCGTCTCTTACCCCGAAGCCGTTTTCGGCGCCACAGTTGAAGTGCCGTTGCCGGACGGGTCCAACGTGAAGGTCAAAGTTCCCGCGGATAGCTCCTCTGGGAGGGTTCTGCGGGTCCGTAAACGCGGCCTCAAAAAGGGGAAGAAGCGCGGCGACGTCCTCGTCGAACTGAGTATCGTCCTCCCCAAGGAATTCACGTCTGAGGAGGAAGCGCTGGTGCAGCAACTGGCGGAGCTGCAAGAGGAATGGAATCCGCGAGAAGGGATAGGTCGGTAAAACACCTTGGACACTAACGTTGAGCCGGTCAACACCTCGGAGCCCGAACTCTACGTTATTTCGGTGGCTGCGGAACTGACCGGGATGCACCCGCAAACCCTTCGCCAATACGACCGTTTAGGGCTGGTGACACCGCAGCGATCCAAAGGTCGAGGGCGGCGATACAGTCATGCCAATATTCGCAGGTTACTGCAGATTCAGCGGATGTCCCAAGAAGACGGGATCAACCTGGCGGGGATCCGGCAGATCATCGCCCTCCAAGACCGGGTACAGCAGCTGGAGCGGTCCCTAACCGAAAGCGAAGAGCAGCGGCGTCGACAGCAGCACGAAATGCGGCGTGTCTTCACCGCTGACAGTCAGGGATACATTGCGGCAAGGAACCCGCCACGAAACCGGGAAACTTCCCGCACGGTCTCCGGGTCGGGAACAGTTCAAACTCGCCAGCACTGGTGGACAGGACTGTCGCCCGAACTGATTCGACTGATCGGGATGCGTGCTGCCGAAGCCGAGGCAGCGCACAATAACGGTGATCTCTCCGGTCAATAAGAGCTAACTGATGCCCAGCCGTCTGCGGTTGGGCATCAGGCGTTTAGCCCCGCGCGATGGCGAACCCGGCTAAGTTTAGAACCATGGAACTACAGTCAAGGACAACTCGTGGTCGCCTCGCCATTTGGGGAGGCAAAGCGGCCAAGCGGGCCTCCCAACTATTGGGACGCGGCTCCGGCGGCATGATCGGGGGCACCGTGGCCCTGAAACTTCACCCCAAAATACTCGCCGAACTGGCGGCCGGACGCGAAACCATCGTCATCACCGGTACCAACGGCAAATCGACAACCACACGCATGGTGCGGGGCGCCCTCAGTGTCGGTGGTCCCGTTGCCTCAAATATCCGGGGCGATAACCTCCCCTCCGGAGTGACCGCCGCCCTCATGGATGACCTGGAAGCTCCGCTGTCGGCCCTCGAAGTTGATGAGATGCACCTCCCGGCGGTTGCCGATCAGGTGCGTCCCGAGGTGATGGTTCTGCTGAACCTGTCGCGTGACCAGCTGGACCGCGTCGGTGAAATCGGGGCCGTCGAAAAGCGGATCCGCCAGGCCGTCAACAGCAACCCGCAGGCGCGGATCATCGCCAACTGTGACGACCCGCTGATCGTCTCGGCAGCCTGGGACGCACCCCAAGTCACCTGGGTGGCGGCCGGTTCCGGTTGGGGCGCCGACTCGGCGTCATTCCCGCGTGGGGGAGGGCGAGTGCTGCGCGAGGGGAACGACTGGTGGGTCGAGAACACCCCCGAGTTCCGCCGACCACAACCCCAGTGGTGGGTCGAAGAGAGTGACGGCCACTATGACCTGGTTAATGAGGACGCCGAGAGGTGCGCCCTCAAGCTGTCATTGCCGGGAGGGGTCAACCGCGCCAATGCCGCGATGGCCGTTGCCGCGGCCGTCAGTCTGGGTGTGGATCCGGGGGCAGCGGTCGCAACGCTTGCGGAAGTGACGGACGTGGCGGGAAGGTACCAGCGCTACGACGTTGATGGGCGGCAGGTGCACCTGTTGTTGGCGAAAAACCCTGCCGGTTGGCAAGAAGCCTTGAACATGATTGAGCCGCAGGTGCCCCACGTTGTCATTGCCGTCAACGGTCAGGTTCCAGACGGAGAGGACCTATCGTGGCTGTGGGATGTCGATTTCGATTCACTGCGGGCACCGGAGGAGAACTCACCAGCCACCGCGCGCACCATTCGTAGCGCCGGTGAACGCGGAGCCGACCTGGCCGTGCGACTCGACTACGCGAATATTCCGAACCGCCTGGTTCCCAGCCCTCTGGCCGCAATTCGTGAGTGCCCTCCGGGGCCCGTCGAAGTTCTGGCCAATTACACAGCGTTTCGTGACCTGCTCGTCGACCTGAAATTGGGCGGTTACCGTGCCGAAGGGACAAGCAATGTCTGAATCAACACTGCGGATCGGCCTCATCGCCCCCGAAGTCCTCGGAACCTACGGGGACACCGGCAACGCCCTCGTCCTCGCAGAAAGAACGCGCCGCCGAGGGATCAACGCCGAAATCGTTACGATCCCTCTGCTGGCGCCGATACCGGACTCTCTTGACCTCTACTCGCTCGGTGGGGGTGAGGACACCGCCCAAATGCTGGCGGCTCGGCACCTGAAATCCGACCCCGGACTGACTCGGGCAGCTGAGCGCGGCACCCCGATCCTGGCGATCTGTGCGTCACTGCAAATTCTCGGAAGCTGGTACGAGGACGCCGCTGGGGCACGTGTCGACGGTTTAGGACTGCTCGACCTCACGACCGGACCGCAGGGGCGGCGCGCCATCGGTGAGATCCTCACGGAACCGCTAATCGATGGGCTGACCGACGTTCTCACCGGATTTGAGAATCACGGCGGCGCCACAACTCTGGGTGAGGACGCACGACCGCTCGGGAAGGTCCTGGCCGGTGTCGGGAATGGCGGCCCAGAAAACCAGGCGGACCAGCAATACGAGGGCGCCGTCCAGGGCTCGATTATCGGCACCTACCTGCACGGGCCCGTCCTCGCGAGGAACCCGCAACTGGCGGACTACCTGCTTGAAAAGGCTATCGGCCAGCCGCTGACGCCCCTCGAAATGGAAAGTGTCCAGAGGTTGCGCACCGAGAGGCTTGCACGGGCTCGCTAGTTTGGATGCAGCATTTTGCGCCCGCGGGGCACTGACTGAAAAGAGGGCGCAGATCCCCGCGATGGTGATGCTGGTAGTAGTGTGGGGGGCAAGAGAAAACCCCTGAGACTTTGAGGTGCCCCGCAATGACTGTTCCCGAAGATAGCCGCGAAAACCAACCCGCAAATCCGTGGGGGGAAGCCCCAACACCTCCCGAGTACGGAGCCCGATCCGATAGCTGGCAGCCGCAGTACGCGTCCCAAGAAAATGCGGCCCCAGGAATCGGGGCCCAGGGGAATGGGACCCAGGGAAGCGGTGAGAACCCGTGGCCCGTCTATCAGCCGGGTGGCGCCAATGCGGGGAACTATGGGTCTTCCGCCACGCCGCAGAACGGCGGCGCATTTCCAGCTTCCGGCAGCGCCAGCTGGGGGGCCAGTGGTCCGGCGGCGGACCCGGGCACTGTGGGAGGTCCCGCGGCCGGGCCCGTCGGCACCGGTCCTGCCTCGCAGCTGCCGAAACGTGCCGGAGCGATCTGGCTCTTGGTCCTTGGCATCGTTCTGGCCATTGTGGTGGCGCCTCTGGTGGCGCTAACCGTCTTCCTAGCACCGCAAATGTCGACGTTTACGAGTAGCCAATTGACGGTGCCTAACGGCGGGATCGT
>CAYFQJ010000052.1:0-8640 GCA_964345205.1 uncultured Actinomyces sp.
GGTGTCGCCGATTCCTCCGCGCAGCAACGCTCCGAAAGCCGTGGCGGACTTGATGGTGCCCTGGAAAGCGGGGCCGGCCTCGGTAACACCCAGGTGCAGCGGCCAGTCAGATGTTTCCGCCAGGATCTCGTAGGCGCGGATCATAGTGACCGGATCATTGTGCTTAACGGAGATCTTGAAGTCGTGAAAGTCGTGTTCCTCGAAAAGGGAGGCTTCCCAGATTGCGGAGGCCGCTAGGGCCTCAGGGGTGGCGCCGCCGTATTTGCGGTACATGCGCGGGTCCAGAGAACCAGCGTTCACTCCGATGCGCAAGGAAGTTCCGTGGTCTTTGGCGGCCTTCGTAATTTCGGCAACCTGATCGTCGAAACGGCGAATATTCCCAGGGTTGACTCGGACCGCACCGCAGCCGGCTTCAATGGCCGCGAAAACGTAGCGCGGCTGGAAGTGAATATCGGCGATCACCGGGATCGTTGATTGCTGAGCGATTACCGCCAGGGCTTCGGCGTCTTTATCAGTCGGGCAGGCGACCCGCACAATATCGCAACCCGCAGCTGTCAGCTCGGCGATCTGCTGCAGGGTCGCACCGATATCGTAAGTTTTCGTGGTGGTCATCGACTGGACCGAAATGGGGCTTCCCCCACCCACAGGCACGTCACCAACGTGGATCAGACGCGTCTCCCGGCGAGGGAAAGGCGATTCTTTCACTTTTGGCATTCCCAAATTAATTGTGCTCACGTGACCATTATCCCCTCTTTAAGCGCAACCAGCGCGAACTGTGTGGCGGACCACCAAATCTGCGCGTTACCCGCTAAGACCACTCGGCCCTGAACTTGCGCGCGGATCAGGTGACCGTCAGCGGCTTGACCAAATCGGCAATAACGAGAACCACAGTCATCGCCATCAGGGCTAAGAAGACACCATAACTGATTGGAACCATCCGGGCAGTATCCACCGGGCCTGGGAGCGGTTTCTTGCGAAGCCGCGCCCACGTATTGCGAGCACCGCCCCAGAGTGCGCCAGCGATGTGTCCGCCGTCCAAAGGTGGCAGCGGAATCAGGTTGAAGACAAACAGCGCGACGTTTAGCGCTGCGATCAGCGACAACATCATTGCGAGTTGATCTGCGAAAGTGGCACCGACGTCCGCACCCGCGGAGCTCATCTCTCCGGCAACCCGCGCGACGCCGACCACTGAGATCACACCCCCAGGGTCCCGGCTCTCGCCGGTGAAGAAGGAACTCCCCAGCTCCCACAAACTCACGGGAAGCCTCACAATGGCCCCCGCGGTTCCCGCTAGTTGTTTACCGACCTGGTCCAGGGCCGTTCCAAAGTCGCCGCGGACTCGGAACTGTTGAGAGACGACGCCGATGCGGGCCACGCCGTCCTCACCGATTTCGGGGGTAATGGTGAGTTCCAGGGTTTGGCCGCCGCGATCAACGGTGACGGTCGAAGTTTTCCCGCCAGAGCGATCCACCACGTCGAGCAACTCCGGCCACTCTTGAACTGGCTCGCCGTTCCACGCGACGATTTGGTCGCCCGCCTGAAGACCCGCGGCTGCCGCCGGTGAAAGGTCCACTGTCGAGGTCGCATCATCCCCCGCAGCTGATGAGCCAATTTCTGTTGAAGAGCCAACAACCCGTTCGATGGTGGTCGTCGCTTGGCGCCACCCGAGCCCCATGACGACGATCATGGTGAGGACAACTGCCAAGACCAGGTTCATTATCGGGCCGCCGAACATCACGGCGAGCTTCTTGGGCGTTGTTAGCTGGTAAAACGGTTTGCCTTTTAGTCCGGCCTCTGTGGCCTCGGTGATTTCCTCCGCTGACTGTTGGCGTGCCTGTTCCACCATCGTGAGAGATTTACTTGAGGCCGCGGCAGCGGAACTTGGGTTAGCCGGTTCTACGGGAACTTCCGGCGGTGACGACACACTGTCACGTGTTTTTTTCAGGGCCGAGGCCGGGGGAAACATCCCCACGATTCGCACGTAGCCGCCGAGCAGGATCGCTCTGATTCCGTAGACGGTGCTGCGAAATTTGCGGGAAATTAGGGTCGGACCAAAGCCGATCCAATATTCGGGGACGAGCGCGCCGAACTTCTTTGCTGGGAGCAGGTGCCCCAGTTCGTGGAGTGCCACCGAAATTATCAAACCGATAAGCAAAACCAGAATACCTAGAAGGTACATTTCACTGTTTCCCCTTCAAATATGCTTCGGCTTCGCGGGCCGCCCACTCTTGAACTTCTAGAATATCGTCCAGGCTGGGGTCGTTGACTCCCTCGTGTTTGCCCACTGCTTCTTGGACCGTATCGGCGATTTGCAGCCATCCGATTTCACCGCGCAAGAAGGCCGCGACGGCCACTTCGTTGGCGGCGTTCAAAACGGTCGGGTGGGTTGCGGATGCCTCGAGGGACGCCCTCGCTAGCTGAAGGGCTGGGAAAACCGCGTGATCGACAGGTTCAAATGTCCACGTGGAGGATTCGTGCCAGCGCAGAGGGCGTCCGATCTGCGGCAAGTGTTCGGGCCACGTCATCCCCAGGGCGATCGGCACTTTCATATCGGGGTAGCTCGCCTGGGCGATGCTCGAGCCGTCCTGCCAGGTCACTAACGAATGAACTATCGACTGGGGGTGAACGACGGCCTCGATATTGGCCGGAGAAACATCAAAAAGCCAAGCGGCCTCGATCAGTTCTAAACCTTTGTTCATCAGTGTTGATGAGTTAACGGTCACCACTGGGCCCATCTCCCAGGTGGGGTGCGCCAGAGCATTCTCCACGGTGACCCCGCGCAATTCCGCACGCGTCTTACCGCGAAACGGCCCCCCAGAGGCGGTGAGAATGAGCTGGTCTAACTCTGAGTAGCCAGTTACTTTGGGGCTGACCATTCCCTTTTCGTGGCGCCCGGAAAGTAAGGCTTGCGCCATTGCTGAGTGTTCGGAATCAACGGGGACGATCTGTCCCGGATACTGCTGCGCGCTTTTGACCAGCGTTCCGCCGACAACCAGTGATTCTTTATTGGCTAATGCCAGTCGGTTACCTTGCTGGAGGGCTCGTAGGGTTCCACCTAGGCCAACTCCGCCGGTGATTCCATTCAATACGGTGCTTTGAGGTCGGGCAGCTAACTCATCGACCGCCTGCTGCCCCGTATCGATCTGCGGCAGGGCGGCGCCGCGAGGCAAACGATTCTTGAGCAGGGACACCAGTTCGGTGGCCACGGGAGCGGTGGTTGCCACCCCCTCCGGGTGGAACTGCACAATTTGGTCAGCTAAAAGCTCGAGGTTGCCACCCCCGGCGCCCAGAGCCCGCACTCGGAAACGTTCCGGGTGTTCGGCTACAACTTCGAGCGCCTGGGTGCCGATCGACCCGGTGGAACCCAGGATAACCAGATCGATGGGGTTAGCTGCGGTCAGCGTCATGACTAGCCGGCTGCCAATAAGATCTCGACGGCCCTCGCCAGGTATGCATCGACCTGATCTTCTCGGTAGGCAGCTTGCCCTCGCGCAGATTTGAAGTACGCTCCCCTGACGTCTGCCGGTTGCAGGGGCACGCCGTTGTCAAAATAGCGGGTCAAACGTAACAGCAGGTCGTCGACCTGCTCGGCGTCATATCCAACGCCTCGACGCCCTTCGGGGTGGGAGAACTTCTCCCCCTCGGGGCGCAGCAACCGCGGGTAGAGGGTTGTGGCCCGGTCAGCAACTAGCTGGTGCCACTGTTCTTCACCATGTTGGGCAACGTACTGCTGCTGCTCGCGCTGAATGAACGCAGCTTGGAGGCGGTTGAGTGCGCCGTCCACAGCTTGCGGAGCGTAGCCTCCACGCTGCAGCGGGAACGTGGCCTGCTGAACGTCGGTGGCATCGAACCCGGTCCCCGGCGGGAGGCCTTCGTATGCGGCCTTCGCCTCCACGAAGAAAGCGTCGACCCACTGCGGGGCATATCCACGCCGGTAAAAACGAGTTCTTGGGAAGGTCCTGGTCACCTTGTGGTCTCCTTGTGCACTACCGTCTTCATGTTGTTTTGGGTTGAGTTTTTTCTGCCCAAGCCGTCGCCAACTGTCCGCAGGCTCCGTCGATATCGGCGCCGCGAGTGTCCCGAATCGATGTTCTGATTCCCTCTGCCCTGAGAATATCCACAAATTTCTTCTGCGCTTGTGGCGTTGACGCTGTCCAAATAGTACCCGGCGTTGGGTTCAGAGGGATGGGGTTGACGTGCGCCCACCCTTTCCCTCTTTGGTTCAGTTCATCGGCCAGACGTTCTGCGCGCCAAGGCTGGTCGTTCATGTCCTTGATGAGGGCGTATTCGATGCTGACTCGACGCCCGGTTTTCACGAAATAGCTACGGGCAGCATCGAGCAGCTCCCAGACCTTCCAGCGCGAGTTGATGGGGATCAGTTCGTCCCGCAGGTCATCGTCCGGGGCGTGAAGTGAAATCGCCAGAGTCACCGGTAGCCCCTCGGCCGCCAGTTTTTCAATTCCGGGCACCAAGCCAACGGTTGACACCGTGACGTTTCGCGCTGACATACCGAAACCTTCGGGACTGGGGTCGATCAGTCGATGCAGGGACGCTTTGAGGGCGCGGAAGTTCGCGAGCGGCTCCCCCATGCCCATGAAAACAATGTTGTTGAGCTGGGTCGGTCCCCCCGCGAGACGCCCACTTTCACAGTCCACGCGAGCCCGACGCACCTGCTCAATGATTTCGGCGGCCGAGAGGTTCCGTGTCAGGCCCATCTGCCCGGTGGCACAGAAGGGGCAGGCCATCCCACATCCCGCTTGGGAAGAAACACACAGCGTCGTTCGGTTCGGGTACCGCATGAGGACGCTTTCGACCCGGGCGTTATCGTAAAGAGTCCACAGGTCCTTGATTGTGGCGCCCTGATCGGCGGTCTGTTCATTCGCCAATGTCACCAGGTTCGGCAGTACCGTTTCGGCAATTTCGGGGCGCAAGCTTTCGGGAAGTTCCGTCATGGCGTACGCATCGGCCTGGTTGTGGCCGAAATAGTGTCGTGAAACCTGGTCGGCCCGGAAAGCGGGAATCTTCAGTTCTTTGAACCATTCGCGACGTTCGGCAGTGTCGAGGTCAGCCAGGTGAACCGGCGGTTTTCCGCGGCGTTTCGCGGTGAAACTCAGAACTGGGCGAGCCCCGGCCTCTGTCGCTCCTTCCGGAAGCTGATCCGTGGGCCGAACTTCTCGCTTAACTGTCTCAGTCATCCAAACCATCCAAACGCCAATGCGAAAATGATGTAGAAACCCGGTGCTGCGAAAAGTAACGAATCCAGTCGGTCCATCAGCCCGCCGTGGCCTGGAACGATATTCGACATGTCTTTGAGTCCCACATGTCTCTTGATGACAGATTCGAGGAGGTCGCCCGCCGTGCCGAAGAACGTGGCAGCAACTCCCATGGGGAAGAACCACCACCAGGGAATCCCCATCACTATGGTCCCGACGTAGGAGGCGGTTAGACAAAAGATGAGTGACCCGGCCAAACCTTCCCAAGTTTTCTTCGGTGAGAGTTTCGGGGTCATCGGGTGGCGACCGAAGAGTACGCCCGCAACCCAGCCACCCAGGTCATTGCAGGCGACGACGACGACGAAGAAAACGATCGGCCAAACAGTTTCACTCGAGATTGAGATCAGGCTGACGAACGCCGCGGCGAATGGCACGTAGAGGGCCGTGAATGAGGACGCAACAATATCGTCCAGTGGTTTCGTGGGGAGGTGCGAGCTACCGAGGCGCCAAAAAACGATTAGCGCGAAGGTGAAGTAGAGGACCGCGAGGATCCAGAACGGTCCAAGGAACGCGCCCGTGATGACCATCGCTGCTCCCCCCAGGTAAAGGGGGAACAGCATGAGCGTCATTTTTCCACGCGCAAAAGCACCCGCTAACTCCCAGGTCGCCAGGAATACCAGCACGACCACTAGTCCGATGAATACCGGACGGGCGAATACCAGGGTCACACCCAGAACCGCAAGGAGGATCAGGGCTGAGCCCACCGCTGCCGGCAGGTTCCGCCCTGCCCGGCCCGATGCGGGAAGTGGCACATGGTTCGGCATCGGTTCTGGACGGAAGACTCGCCGCCAGAGCCGCTGCTGATTCTGAAAGTTAGTCATGTTTTCGGGACTAGATTTCCAGCAGATCGGTTTCTTTGGCTTCTAGGATTGCGTCGATCTCGTCAGTGTGTTTCTTCGTTGCCGCGTCAAGGGCCTTCTCGGCGCGATCAACTTCATCTTGCCCGGCCTCGCCATCTTTCTTGATGCGATCCAGAGTTTCCTTGGCTTTTCGCCGGGCAGCG
Source organism: uncultured Actinomyces sp. (assembly GCA_964345205.1). GTDB lineage: Bacteria > Actinomycetota > Actinomycetes > Actinomycetales > Actinomycetaceae > Scrofimicrobium. The sequence goes on from CAYFQJ010000052.1 coordinate 6,277, forward strand.
CGCACAGAGATGCGTCCGTCCTCGGCCCGAGCTTTAGCTTGCCGGACGTAATCGCGGCGGCGTTCCTCGGTGAGGGCGGGCAAAACCACGCGGATAGTTTTGCCGTCGTCATTGGGATTGACACCCAGGTCGGCGTCAATGATTGCCTGGATGATGGCATTGGTGGCACTGCGATCGAAGGGAGCGATCAGCACGGTGCGCGCTTCGGGAATATTCACCGAGGCGAGTTGCTGCAAAGGTGTGGGAGTTCCGTAATACTCGACGTTCAGCTCGGTGAACATCCCCGGGTTGGCCCGGCCAGTACGAATATTGCCGAAATCGTGGGAAGTGGCCGCGACTGCGTCATCCATCTTTTCTTCGGCTTCAAGTAAAACTTCGTCAATCATTGTTCAGTCCTGTCTTTCTAGGCGTTGGTTATGAGCGAGCCGATTTTTTCACCGCGGAGGGCGCGCGCAACGTTGCCCGCCTCGGCCATTCCAAATACGCGTGTTTTGAGGTTGTTTTCCTGGCATAGAGCGAAAGCAGCTGCGTCCATAACTTTCAACCCCTTGGTCAGAGCTTCCGAGTAGGTGAGGTCAGTCAACAGCTTAGCTTGTGGAACCACTCTGGGGTCGGCGTCGTAAACACCGTCGACACCATTCTTGCCGACCAGCAGCTCATCACAGTGAGTTTCGAGGGCGCGTTGAGCAGCGACCGTATCGGTGGAGAAGAAAGGCATCCCTGATCCAGCTCCGAAAATCACGACCCGACCGCGCTGCATGTGTCGGATAGACCGAAGGGGAATATAGGATTCGGCGACCTGCTGCATGGTGATCGCGGTCTGCACCCGCGTATCCTGGCCGGCCTGCTCCAAGAAATCTTGGAGGGCGAGCGCATTCATCACTGTTCCCAGCATCCCCATGTAATCGGCCCGCGAACGGTCGATTCCGTGCTGTGACAGTTCGGCGCCGCGGAAGAAGTTCCCGCCACCGACAACGATCGCGATTTGTACGCCTTCTTTGGCGACCTCAGCAATCTGTGCGGCAACCGTTGAGACGACTGCGGGGTCAAGTCCTACTTCCCCACCACCGAAGATCTCGCCGGAAACTTTGAGGAGGACGCGCCGGGGTTTGCTTGTCATTGTTATTCCTTCGGTGTGAGGGCTGATTTGCTGCAGTTCACTCAAGTTCGATACCAGTTGTGACTGTGGCCCCGTCTCCAATTAGAAACGGGGCCACAGGTAATTCAGTTAGGCGCCAACCTGGAAACGAACGAATTCGGTAATCGTTCCGTTTTCTTCCTTGAGGACCTGTGCGACCGTCTTGGACGGATCGCGAGCGAAGTCCTGGTCGACCAGGCAGTTCTCCTTGTAGAAGGCGTTGAGTCGGCCTTCAACAATCTTGGGAACAATCGCTTCTGGTTTTCCATCTTGGATGGTTAGCTTGGTGAGGGTGTCACGTTCTTTATCGATGACATCGGCCGGGATTGAGTCCCGATCCAACCACTCCGGGCGGAAGGCTGCCACGTGCATCCCGATATCGTGCGCCACCGATTTGCCGTTAGCGTCAGTCACCACGAAAACACCCACCTGAGGGGGAAGGTCGCGACTGGTCTGGTGCAGGTACACGTCGACGTTTTCGCCTTCGACGCGCGATACCCGACGGATCTCGACCTTTTCGCCAACCAGTGCCGCAGTTCCGTCCACCAGTTCCGCTACGGTGCCGTCGCCAGCAGGCGCAGCCAGGAGCTGCTCCAAATCTGCCGCGTCAGCAGCCACGCCGGCAGCCAAGATTTCATTGGCAATTTCGATGAACTTCTCGGTCTTCGCAACGAAGTCAGTTTCTGAGTTGACTTCAATCATGAGGCCGGTTTTGCCGTCTTCGGCGACCTCGGCCACGACCAGACCGGCAAGAGCTTCGCGCCCTTCACGTTTCGAGAGGGACTTGAGACCTTTGAGACGAATAATCTCGAGGGCCTTTTCACGGTTGCCTTCAGCTTCGGTGAGGGCGTTCTTGACGTCCATCATGCCCGCGCCAGTTTCCTCGCGCAGAGCTTTCACGTCAGCAGCAGTAAATTTTGCCATTGCGTTATCGTCCTTCTTTAGGTTGAACTTCAGGCCTGTGGTGCTTCGCTAGCAGCCTCGGTGGCTTCTTCAGTGCTGATGGCCTCGGCGACCTCTTCAGCTTTGGTGGCTTCGGCAACTGCGACAGTTTCCGCGGCGGTGGCATCGACAGTGTCGGCGCCGGAGGCGTCAACGTTAGCGATCGCTGCTTCTGAAGCTGAAGCTTCGAGCAGTTCCCGCTCCCAATCTGCCAGTGGCTCGACCTGTTCGGCCGTGACTGCACCCTTCTTAGGGGCGTTGCGGCTCAGGAGGCCTTCAGCAAC
>CAYFQJ010000053.1:0-5812 GCA_964345205.1 uncultured Actinomyces sp.
GCGAGGGCGTTTAGATATCAGAGTGCGCATTGCCCGCCCCGATCGTCAGCGAGCGCGGGATATTTTCAGCAAGCACCTCACGGCGGATCTGCCCCTTGACCCCGCGTTGGTCAGTTAGGCGGGGGGGCGCCAGGGGGCTGTCCAACGACTAAGAGAGTTCGCCCTTGAACGGCTCTACACCACGGACAGTTCGACCGCTCTTTTCGATCTACACCGGTCGAATGGGCAGGTTCGACGGCTTTACTTGGCTGATTTGGTCAGTGGCGCAATGATCGCCGGCACTGTTGAACGGGCGAAGAAGAACGCCATTAAAGACAGTTTGAGTGGTGGCGCGAGCGGTATCGGTATTGAACACTTACTGGCCGGTGTTGAGCAGGAGATTGGCGAATCGAGCGACCTGGCCGCCACGACCTCGCCTGATGAGTGGGCCCGAACCGTTGGCCTGTTAGGTGAGGAAGTCACCCGCATCGTTCCGGTCCACGGAGGTTAGAGATGAGCGACCAAAGAGTTATCGGCACCGAAACTGAATACGGGATTTATCGGCCGGGCGATGTGTCTGCCAATGCTGTGGCCATGTCGACGCAGGCAGTTCAGGCCTACGGCCCCCTGTCGCGCGGTCCCCATTTGCAGGCCTCTCCCGTGGAATGGGATTACCGGGCGGAAGATCCACTCAACGACCTGCGGGGTCGGCGCCTGGACCGGGCTGCTGCCGACCCGTCGCTGCTCACCGACGACCCGTACCACCTGGCCCCACCGGGGGGCCAAGAACAACTCCCACGACCCGAGGACGATTCGATGGTCCGGTCACGTCCGACCTCAATGGTGCTTGCTAACGGCGCACGTCTGTACGTTGATCATGCCCATCCGGAATATTCTGGTCCCGAGGTCGCCAATGCAATTGACGCCGTTCAATGGGACCGGGCCGGCGACCTGATTGCCCAGCGGATCATGGAGGCGAACGACGCCGCCGGGGGAGAGCCTTTCGTCCTCGTGAAGAACAATGTTGACGGCAAGGGCGCCACCTACGGCTCACACGAAAACTATCAGGTTGACCGGATGGCCGACCTCGATGACGTAATCCGGGTGATGATTCCCTTCTTGGTGACGCGTCCGATCATTTGCGGTTCGGGTCGAGTCGGAATCGGTCAGACCTCAGAAACGGCTGGTTTCCAGATTTCGCAGCGTGCCGATTATGTCGAAAATGATGTGGGCTTGGAAACAACTTTCAATCGCCCGATTTTCAACACCAGGGACGAACCGCACGCTGACGGCAATCGTTGGCGCCGCATCCACGTGATCGGCGGCGATGCGAACCTCTTTGACGTGTCGATCCTGCTGCGCACCGGAGCCACCGCCCTCGTGCTGTGGGCCGCGGAACAGGGCATCGACCTCACCTGGGAAGGTCTGGACCTGCTTGGTCCCATCGGGGCAACGAAAACAGTTTCCCGAGATCTGACTCTAACTGCGGAACTTCCGCTGCAAAACGGCGGTGAAATCACTGCTCTTGACCTGCAGCAACGATACTTGGACCTGGTTGTGGCAACTTTCGAGAGAGTCGGAAAGGAACCAAGCTCGGAGGAAACGCTGGTGCTGCGACGGTGGCAAGAAGTTCTTGACGGTTTGCGCGCCGATATCTTTTCGGTAGCCACGCAAGTCGAATGGGTCGCAAAGTATCAACTTTTTGAACGGCAACGCGAACGCCTCGGAGTGGCCTGGGACGATGCGCGTCTGGCGGCCATGGACGTGCAGTGGGGTGACTTGCGTCCGAGTAAGTCACTGGTTGCGGCTTTGGACCGGGCCGGTTTAGTTGAACGGCTGTGCAGTCCCGAACAGATCGCGTGGGCGGCCGATAATCCTCCGGAGAATACGCGCGCCGCTTTGCGTGGGGCCGCTGTATCCAGTGAACCGGACCTGGTGCAGGCTTCGTGGACCTCAATGGTTTACGACGACCCGGGCAGCGGCGTGTATCGACGCATCCCGATCGGTGACCCGTCCGCGATTAGCCTTTAGACTGGGGATAAACCTCCAAGTTTTCTTTGACCAGAAAGATTCAAAAATGAGTAACACACAAATTTATGGCAGTTCCGGACCCAATGGGGATCATGACGGTGACAGCGCCAAGGGCGGCCAGCTGCAAGTTAACCCGCTCGACTCGCTGCTCAACGAGATCGATTCGGTCCTCGAGCAGAATGCCGAGTCATTTGTGCAGGGATTCGTACAAAAGGGCGGGCAGTAACAGGTATGGAACGTCGGATCTTCGGGATCGAAACCGAATACGGAATTACCTGCGCCTCAACTGTGGGGGAAGCGAACCCACTCGATGCGGAAGAGGCCGCGCGGGAACTGTTTGCACCGATGATTCGACGAGGACGCTCCACGAACCAGTTCATGGGCAACGGGGGGCGCCTCTATCTTGACGGGGGGGCTCACCCCGAGTACGCCACGGCAGAATGTGACAACCTCTGGGACCTGCTGGCACAGGACCGTGCGGGTGATCAGCTGCTTGCGGAAATGGCGCTTGAAGCGAATGTTTCTCTGACTGAACAGGAAATCAGCGGGAACATTCATCTGTTCCGCAATAACCTCGACGCTGAAGGTAACTCTTTCGGCTGCCACGAAAACTACCTGTTGCGGCGGCGACGTGACTTCCGCGAAGTTGCCGATGCTCTGGTGGCGTTCTTCGTTACTCGGCAAATCATCGTCGGGGCCGGGGCTGTCAAAATGGTTGATGACCAGCCTCAATACTGTTTCTCGGCTCGGGCCGACCAGATGTGGGATGCGATCTCCTCTGCGACCACAAGAGCCCGTCCGATCATCAACACGCGTGATGAGCCACTGGCCGATGCGGGGAACTACCGGCGCCTCCACGTTATTGTGGGCGATTCGAATGTGGCTGAACCGACAACTGCACTAAAAGTCGGGGCCGTCGAACTGCTACTGGATGCCGTTGATCGAGGAGCGCAGCTAAACGACTTGGCACTCGCGGATCCGATTGCCGCCATTCGGGCTGTCGACCAGGACCTCACGGGACAGGTTCAACTGCCGATGCAGGAGGGCGCGCCACTGACCCCCGTTGAGCTGCAACAGCGGATCCTTGACCGGGTCGTCGCAATCATTCCGGAATCCGAGCTCACCGACCTCCACCGCTATCTGCTGGGACTTTGGCAACGGGCGCTCGCGGCCGTGCACACCGGGGACTGGGCGGGGATCGACACCGAAATAGATTTTGCAATCAAAGCGAAGCTGGTGGGAGCCTACCGCCAGCGAGGTAACCTGGGATGGGATGATCCGAAAGTGGCGCGCCTGCTTCTGGCCTACCACGACATCACCGCCGGCGGACTGCGGCCTCGCCTTGAGGAATCTGGGCTCATGGTGCGGCTAACCGACCCGGAGCAGGTCGAAGTGGCAATGCACGTCGCTCCCGAAACAACCCGCGCGCATCTTCGAGGGCGGGCCATTTTGGCCGCCGAACAGTATCGTCGCGATTTGAATGCTGACTGGGTCCATTTACGCCTCGACGAACGCCGACAAACAGTAACATTGAATGACCCGTTCGAAACGGAAAACCCTCAAGTTGACGCGATGATCGACGCCATGAAAGCGGCGCACGTCCAGCTGCCAGCTTGAAAGGGAAGCAACGACGCTGCTGAGAGGGAAACAGGCTGACTATGAGCAACCGCATTGCTCCACCACCGCCGCGTCGGCGGCGCCGACGTCGCACCGGGTCGCAGATCCGCCCGGTCCTCCGAATTGTCGGCGCGGTGGCTCTTGTGGCGCTGGTGGTCGCCGCGGTCATCTTTATCGGCGTGAAGCAACGGAAAGACTCTCCGACCCCCAAGTCCATCGAATCGGTTCTGGACTACGTGCAGGTTTCGGGGCGGATCGGTTCGACACCCGCACTGGTGCTTTCCCAACCAATTTCGGTGGCCTCAATGAAATATGCGGTCGCTGTCACCGGGGATGGCCGCGAGATCGTGGCGGACGGCCCCGTTATGCTGTCCATTTCGACCTATTCGGGGCAAACCGGCGAGTACATCGGAAACGCGACTTCTTCGGGACACTCCGGGGCGATGACAACGGGAAACCTTGAGATTTTGGTGAGGCTCGCACATGAGGGCGAACTCCGGGGCGATCTTGCCGGCATGATTATCGGCCAAAAAGAAGGGACCCGTCTGGTTGCGGTTCGCCCAACTGCCGAGGGGGAAACAGAAATCAACGTGATCGATATCCTGTGGACAACAGCTTCGGGCGTTCCCGTCGAGGATTCGCCCGGTCCTCTCACAATCACCTACGACAATGGCTTCCCCGTCTTTACTCACTCGGATGTCGACCCGACAGAACTGGTGGTGCAAACTCTGATCCAGGGCGATGGCGCACAGGTTGCTGCTGGCGACACCGTGGTCATCAAATATGTGTCAGCGCAGTGGGAAACGAGTGAAATTGTGTCTTCCACCTGGGGCGAGGTGAAGCCCGACGCGATCGGATTGGACTCGGCAATGAAGGGCCTTCGGGACGCCCTCATCGATCAAAGAGTTGGGACGCGACTGGCTGTGACCATTCCCAGCACGCTGGCGAACGGTGATGACAACATAATGATGATTGTCGATATCCTAGAGACTGCACCCACTGCCTGAGGCAAGATGAGTGGGCGCAAGAGTCGCAATCGCGGCAACGAAACGTTTCACAGAAAGGACCCCAATGGTCGCGGTGCGTGTAATTCCCTGCTTGGACGTAAACGGCGGAAGAGTCGTCAAAGGCGTCAACTTCCAGAACCTCCAAGATGCGGGCGACCCGGTTGAGCTAGCGGTCCACTACAGTGAAACCGGCGCTGATGAGGTCACCTTGCTTGACGTCTCCGCCTCACTCGAGGGGCGCGAAACCATGCTCGATACCGTGCGCCGCACCGCCTCCGGAGTTTTTGTCCCCCTCACCGTCGGGGGCGGAATCAGAACGGTCGACGACGTAGAATCCGTCCTCGCCTGCGGTGCGGATAAGATTTCGGTGAATACCGCCGCCCTCAACCGTCCCGAACTGATTGACGAGATCGCGGCAAAATTCGGCAACCAGGTGCTGGTGCTATCTGTGGATGCGCGACGCCCGAAAGATGCCGATAACCCCGCCCGGTACGAGGTCACTACTTACGGCGGCAAACGCAGCGCCGGTGTGGACGCCCTCAAATGGGCTCGGGAAGCTACAGAGAGGGGAGTGGGAGAAATCCTGCTGAACTCGATGGATGCCGATGGGGTACAAACTGGATTCGACCTCGAGATGCTGCAGGCGATGCGTGAAACGGTTGATGTCCCGCTAATTGCTTCCGGGGGTGCCGGGACTGCCGAGGACTTCGTGGCAGCTGCCGAAGTTGGTGCGGATGGGGTTCTCGCAGCTTCCGTATTCCACTTTGGCAAGCTGACCGTCCAGGAAGTCAAGGAAGCTCTGCGCTTGGCCGGCTACGAGGTCCGCACCGCCAACACCTAGTTGGCGTTCGTCGTCCACGTCAAGGAGAATGCCCATCCAGTCGCACTGGTAATCGTTCGGGCCCGAGTGTAGGTAAGGTAGGCACAATGAGCCTAGATGAGAACATTTTGCGGCGCCTGAAACTCAATGCAGAAGGTTTAGTGTGCGCTGTCGTCCAAGACCATCAGACCCGTGATGTCCTCATGGTCGCGTGGATGGACCCCGAAGCTCTGGCCCGTACTCTGCGCGAAGGCCGGGTTACCTACTGGTCACGGTCGCGTGGTGAGTACTGGCGCAAAGGGGACACATCGGGACACCATCAGTATCTGAAGAGCGCCGCCTTGGACTGTGACGGCGA
>CAYFQJ010000053.1:5822-6266 GCA_964345205.1 uncultured Actinomyces sp.
CCAGCGGGTGCACCGGGTCCAGCTCGACTGCGACGGCGACGCGGTGCTGCTGACTGTTGAACAGGTCGGGGCTGCATGCCACACCGGAACGACCACATGTTTCGACTCAAGGGCAGTTTTTCCGGATGGCGGAAGCGAAAACGAAGATCCGAGTGCGGCACCTACCATCTGAAAGGGGAGGAACAACCATGACGGTATTGGATGAAATTATCGCAGGTGTGCGCGAGGACGTGGCCCGCCGAGAAGCAGAGATGCCCCTTGAGGAAGTCAAGCTACGCGCCCAAAAAAGGCCAGAAGCCAAAGATGTTCTTTCTGCCTTGGCCAGCGGACCGGGTGCGGTAACGATTATCGCGGAAGTGAAGAGGGCATCGCCTTCGAAAGGCGCGCTCAGCGACATTCCGGATCCCGCTGCACTGGCGCGGATTTATGAAGCTGGCGGAGCCG
>CAYFQJ010000053.1:6276-8463 GCA_964345205.1 uncultured Actinomyces sp.
CAATGATCTCGGTGCTCACCGAAGAGCGCCGTTTCAAAGGGTCGCTGGCCGATCTAGATGCGGTTCGTGCCGCCGTGGACATCCCGGTGCTGCGCAAAGACTTCATCGTGACGCCCTATCAGGTTCATGAGGCTCGCGCCCACGGCGCTGACGCTGTGCTCTTGATTGTGGCCGCACTTGAACAACCCGTCTTGATTTCTCTGATCGAACGGATCAAGTCGCTGGGAATGACCCCACTGGTCGAAGCTCATTCACGCCTTGAAGCCCTCAGAGCTATCGAAGCGGGAGCGGAACTGGTTGGCGTGAATTCGCGGAACCTGAAGACACTCGAAGTGGATCGACGCGTCATCGACGAAGTCATCGATGTAATCCCCGCGAATGTGGTCGCGGTCGCAGAATCAGGGGTTCGCGGCAGTCGCGATGTCCTTGACTACGCGCTGGCTGGTGCCGATGCGGTTCTAGTTGGGGAGGCGCTGGTGACAAGCGGTGACCCTTCGGAACAGATCCGCGACATGGTTAGCGCAGGGCAGCATCCGGCGCTCAAAACTGACCGGAAGCAGCGTGTTCGCGAAGCGCGAGAGGATTTCTAATGTCGCAACGAGATGAGCGGTATTTCGGGCAGTTCGGTGGGCGGTTCGTCGCCGAGTCACTGATGGCAGCAATCGAAGATCTTGAGGCCGAGTGGGTGCGTCTGTGGGCGGACCCCGAGTTTCGTAGCGAGTTCGAAACCCTGCTGCGTGACTACGCTAACCGTCCGTCGCTGCTGACCGAGGTTCCTCGCTTCGCCGAGGGCACAGGTGCGCGCATCTTCTTGAAACGCGAAGACCTGAACCACACGGGATCCCACAAAATCAACAACGTCCTCGGACAGGCACTCCTGACCCGCTCGCTTGGCAAGACCCGGGTGATCGCTGAAACCGGAGCGGGACAACACGGAGTTGCAACGGCCACTGCGGCGGCCCTCCTCGGCCTCGAATGCACTATCTACATGGGCAAAGAGGACACAGAGCGGCAGGCACTGAACGTGGCGCGGATGCAGATGCTCGGTGCCGAGGTCGTCGCGGTAACGCAGGGTTCACAAACTCTCAAAGACGCGATTAACGAGGCCTTCCGCGACTGGGTTACGAACGTTGACACGACGAACTACATCTTCGGCACAGCTGCCGGACCGCACCCGTATCCTGACATTGTCCGCGAACTGCAGCGTGTCATCGGCGACGAAGCCCGCGTTCAAATCCAGGAGCAGACCGGTCAGCTGCCGGATGCAGTTTTCGCCTGTATCGGTGGTGGCTCAAATGCGATCGGGATCTTCACGGCGTTCATGGACGATGAAGATGTGCAGCTTTTCGGCTGCGAGGCCGGTGGCGAGGGCGTCGACACAGACCGCACTGCTGCTTCAATCACCAAGGGTGATGTCGGTATTTTGCACGGTGCCAGGACGTATCTGCTGCAGGAACGTGACGGCCAAACGAAAGCTTCCCATTCGATCTCGGCCGGTTTGGACTACCCCGGTGTTGGTCCCGAACACGCCCACTTGGCGAAGACAGGCCGCGCCTCTTACATGCCGGTGAACGATTCTCCGGCGATGGATGCCTTCCTCCGCCTTTCTCGCACCGAGGGCATCACCCCAGCAATCGAGTCTTCACACGCGTTGGCTGGCGCTCTAGAGTGGGCGAAAACCCAGACAGAGTTTGACGAGCCGATTATTTTGGTGAATCTTTCGGGCCGTGGCGACAAAGATGTGGCAACAGCTGCGCGCTACTTCGGCCTCGGTCAAGCCGACGAAGATATGATCGACCCCTCGGCTACTGACGGTCACCGCCACGGAGCCGAGCAGGGAAAAGCTACTGCAAAGGGAGAGAGCAACAATGACAGCTAGTGCGCCCGTCATTCGCCAGCAGGTATCTCAGGGCAACTCGGCGTTAATTGCCTATCTTCCGCTGGGGTTCCCCAGTGTGTCGCAATCGGTTGAAGCGGCCAAAGTGCTGTTGGAAAACGGCGTTGACGTTATCGAGATCGGTTTTCCATACACGGACCCATCAATGGACGGCCCTGTCATTCAGGAAGCCACCCGAATTGCGCTAGAGCGCGGTACGCACCTGGAAGACCTGATCTCAGCTGTCGGTCAGCTTTCTGCGACCGGTTCGCCCATCCTGTCGATGACCTATTGGAACCCGGTTCACTGCT
>CAYFQJ010000054.1:0-5103 GCA_964345205.1 uncultured Actinomyces sp.
CATCAGCAGTAGGAGATTCTCATGGGGAACCGCAGTGCGCATCCGGACCGGCACGAAGGGTACGAAGATCTCGCGCCGCACGAGAAAATGCGTCACTTCCGCGAAGAGATGGTAATCGAAAACTCGGGGTTGGCCGAGTACTTCGGTGAATTGCCATTCACTCCTGACAAGTTTCAGGTTGATGCCCTTCAGTCCGTGGCTGAGGGATCGTCCGTTTTAGTGTGTGCACCGACCGGCGCCGGGAAAACCGTGGTTGGGGAGGGCGCTGTCTACTTGGCACTTCGGTCCGGTGAACGCGCGTACTATACGACCCCGATTAAGGCCCTTTCAAACCAAAAATACCGCGAATTTTGCGAAACATTTGGTGAGGACGAAGTTGGGCTTCTGACCGGTGACACGGCGATTAATCCGCATGCGCCCGTGGTCGTGATGACAACTGAAGTGCTGCGAAACATGATCTATGCAGGATCTGATCTCTCACAGTTACGCGCCGTGATCATGGATGAAATCCACTACCTGGCAGACCGGGTTCGGGGGCCGGTGTGGGAAGAGATCCTGATTGAACTTCCGCAGGGAATCCAGATCGTGGCGCTCTCCGCCACGGTTTCGAATGCCGACGAATTTGGTCGTTGGATTGCTGAGGTGCGGGGCGATTGCGACGTCATCGTCACCACGAAGCGTCCCGTTCCGCTTTACCAGCAGATGGTGGTTGGGAACCGGCTCTACGACCTCTTCGCTGCTCACCGTCAGGGTGAGAGTGGGAAGATGACACCCCCGCGAATTAATCCCGACCTGCTGCGAGCTGTTGAAGCTCCAAGTAGTCATGATTCGCGCGGTGCAAGTCCCCGCCGTAGGGGCGATCGACGTCCGCAGCGGGTGTCGCGGCCTCGACTCGTTTCTATTTTAGAGCGGTCAAAATTACTGCCGGCGATCATCTTTATCTTCTCGCGTGCTGGCTGCGATGAGGCCGTCCAGCAGATGGTGCGCACCGGGCTGACTTTGACAAGTTACCGGGAACAAGACGAAATCCGCCACGAGGCAGAGAAAGCACTCTTATCCATCCCACTCGCAGATCACGGTGTCCTCGGACTCTCAGAATGGATGATGGCTTTGGAGCGCGGTATCGCCGCGCACCACGCGGGAATGTTGCCAATACTGAAGGAAACAGTCGAAAAACTGTTCGCCATGGGGCTCATCAAACTGGTTTTCGCAACCGAAACCCTGGCTTTGGGGATCAACATGCCGGCCCGCACTGTGGTGTTGGAATCGCTACAAAAGTGGAATGGTTCTGAACACGTTCGGCTCTCAGCGGGGGAATACACCCAGCTGACCGGACGGGCCGGACGGCGTGGGATTGACGTGGAAGGGCACGCTGTCACCCTCCACCGGGGAACTGTGTCGCCCGAAGAGGTTGCCCAGTTGGCATCGCGACGTAGTTACCCCCTCCGCAGTGCGTTTTACCCGAACTACAACATGGTCGTCAACCTGTTGAACCATTCAACGATCCCGGCTGCGCGGCAAGTAATGGAGTCGAGTTTCGCACAGTACCAGGCCGACGACTCTGTTGTTGAACTGGCGGCGCGTTTGCGACGTGCCGAAGCGCAACAGGAGAAATTGAGGGCCGAAGTGGGGTGTTCCGCGGGAGATGCCTTCGAATATTTTGAGTTGCGCGAAAAACTGGCGCGCGCCCAGAAATTGGCGCAGCGGGCTGAGCGCGACGGAAATCGTGAAGCGGTCTTTCAGTCCCTTTTACGGGTCAAACCTGGGCAGGTAATCCACTACCAGCAGGGGCGCAGGTGGCGGTTAGCGGCCGTTGTCACGCGTGCGGATCGGGGGCGTCCCGTTCCACAGATTCGCGTCATCGGTGAGAACGCCAAGGTCTATACAGTGGGCCCGCGCGAAATCAATCGGGGCCCCGAAGTGGTTGGACACGTGCATTTGCCCGGGGGAGGGGCACGGCGTCCGCGGGACCGACAGGGCGTTGCGAAACAGATCCGTTCTCTGGGACGTATCACGCCGCCCTCGCAGAGGCGCGAATCAGCTGAGGCACGAATGTTGCGAGCAGTCGAGCATGAACTGCAAGAAGCCGTGCGAACGCATCCAGTTCATCACTGTCCCGAGCGGGACCAACACGCGAGTGTGGGACACGCGTGGGTGCGGACCACACGTGAAATTGATTCAGTGACTGAGCAGATTAACTCTCGGACCTCTTCAATCGTTCACGATTTTGACCGGGTGTGCGCAGTCCTGCAACGGACCGGATACCTCGACGGGGGAACGGTTACCGAGCGCGGACAGCAGTTGCGCCGAATCTTTGGTGAAAGAGACCTACTTGTAGCCGAATGTGTTTGCCGCGGAGTTTTCGACGACTTGAACCCCCAAGAAGTGGCGGCTTTGGCGTCCTCCTTCGTGTACGAACCACGCGGCGATGCCGGGGCCCTTGAGGATCCGGATTTGCCGACCTCTGTTTTAGTGGATGCTTGGCACCGAACTCTTGATGCCTACCGGTTCATTCACACCGAGGAGAAACGAGCCCGCGTCCATCGGGTCTCGGAACCTGCTGCTGACATTGTGGGCGTGACCTACCGCTGGGCTGGCGGGGCGACACTCGCATCGCTACTACCGGAAAGTTCCCTCACCGGAGGTGACTTTGTGCGGTGGATGAGACAAACCATCGACTTGTTGGAGCAGCTACGCCGGGTTGGGACGCCGGAGCTACAAGAAAGGGTGACAGCCGCCGTGCGTTTACTGCGCCGCGGGGTAGTGGCATGGACCGAAGAATAACTAGCTTCCCTCTGCAGCTTCGCGCCGCCCAATATCTGCAGGTTGCACTCTCGGCAGCGCTAATGTGGGCGTCGTTCCCCGAAATCGACGTGTGGTTCCTAATTTTCCCGTCGTTGGCGTTGCTGCTCTACACGGTTTCAACGGTCACACCACGCCGGGCCGCGTGGTACGGATTCCTCTGGGCCATGCTGTTTTTCGTCCCCCACATTTCTTGGATGAACGTCGCCACAGACCAGGCTTTCTGGCCGTGGATGATCCTTTGCGCCGCTCAGGGAGCATTTCTTGCGCTGTGGGGCCTGTTGTTTTCGGTGATCTTCCGACGTTGGATGTGGGCCCAAACGTGGTGGGGGATGGCGATAGCCTTCGCGACCACCTGGACGGCGATCGAACAGCTGCGGGCCCGTATTCCCTACGGTGGGTTTCCCTGGGCAAAAGTAGCCTATTCTCAAGTCTCCGGGCCTCTGAAAGGGCTGGCGCCTCTGGGCGGGGAGGCATTGGTGACGTGGTGGGCTGCAGCTTTGGCGTCCCTGCTGCTCGCCGGAGTCCTCTCGTTTAGGGCCGCTCCCTGGCGGGGCTGCCTTTTCATCAGTGCTTCCGCAGCAGCGTTCTTCCTGCCACTAGTCGTTCCTCTACCCGCAGATGCGCAAAATGGGTCAGTCCGCGCGGGAATCATCCAGGGAAACGTCGAGATCCCCATGATCGAACCGTACGGTCGCCTCGGAGATGTGACCGGCAATCACGTGGCCGAAACTGAGCGTCTCCTGGCACAGGAAGAACAGCCGGTTGAGGTTATCTTTTGGGGCGAGGACGCAATTGACAAGGACCCGAACCGAAATGCGACAACCGGAGAAATGATCGCCGAAATTGTCGACGAGGCCGATGTCCCCCTTGTCGCCGGTTACCAGCAGTTGGAATCGGACCACCGATTCAATTGGGTCAGTATTTGGTACCCCCAAACGGGGCAGGGCACCCAGATGTACGGCAAACAACACCCGGTTCCCTGGGGCGAATATGTGCCAATGCGGGGACTCTCTGAAGCACTCGCGGCCCAGTCGGCCCTCATCGCCGTGGACATGCACGCCGTCGATAACCCTGGTTACCTACGGGTCGAATTAGCCGACGGACGAGTATTGCCGATAGCGATCGGGATTTGTTTTGAGGCCGGGGATGAGTATATCTTCGCGGAGGGAGTGCGTATGGGAGGGGAAATCATTTACGTTCCCACCAATAATTCACAGTTCCAGTATTCCGCCGAGTCGACCCAACAACTGCAGATGTTACAGTTCCGTTCCATCGAGTTTGCGCGAGCGGGGATTCAAGTTTCAACGAATGGAGTGTCGGCCGTTGTCAGTCCCAACGGCACAGTGCTGCAGGAAACACCGAAACAGGTCGCCGATTACCTTGTGGCCGACCTGCCGTTACGTACATCCTTGACGCCGGCGGCGATCCTTGGGCAGTGGCCGCCTATGTTGATGATGATCGTCGCGTTCGGGTGGGGCATTGCTACTCTCGCGGCTCCGCTGTGGAGCAAGTATCGAAGGAGACAGGGTTGAACGAGGTCCTTTTGGTGATCCCCACCTATTGTGAGAGCGAGACGCTCCCTGAGGTGGTCAGCGGAGTGAGAAAGGTGTTCCCACAGGCAGACATTCTGGTGGTTGACGACAATTCTCCAGATGGCACGGGGGAGTGGGCCCAGACTTTCGCTGAGGACAACCCCTGGCTGCATGTGCTGCACCGTCCAGCAAAATCTGGTCTGGCCTCGGCGTACACGATGGGATTGCAGTGGGGAATTGATCGGGGCTATCGGTTCGTCGGACAAATGGATGCCGACGGTTCACATCAGCCCAGCGATATTGCCCGTCTTTACCAGCGGATAAATGCTCCCGACCGGCCGGCCGGAGTGATCGGAGCAAGGTGGATCCCCGGAGGTAAGGTAAACGATTGGTCAAGAATACGCCAATGGGTGTCCCGCGCTGGCAACTGGTACATACGCCTAATGCTGGGCGGACAAGCCAGGGATGTGACGGCAGGATTCCGACTTTATGATTCAGCGCAGCTTCAATCTGCAGGGGTTCTGGCAACCATTGAGTCCCGCGGTTACGGTTATCAAATGGAAATGACGACGCGGCTAACGGGTGCAGGATACGCCGTGGTCGAAGTTCCCACTAGTTTTCAAGAACGGGCCGCCGGCGAATCCAAAATGTCCGCCAATATTGCGATCGAACAGTTACAGCAGGTTACCCGGTGGGGTTTGCGCCGGTTGATTGCAGCGGTACGTTAGCCCCTAAAGCTGGTGTCGAGAAGTAAATCTCCGGAGCG
>CAYFQJ010000054.1:5113-8100 GCA_964345205.1 uncultured Actinomyces sp.
TTCGGCGAGCATCACATCGAGCTCTTCCAAGCTCCGTCGCTCAACGAGCATGTCCCAATGCGCACGGACTGCACGCACGGGGCGTGTTTCCTCTTCAGGAGCTGGTTCACCGACCAGTTCGCCAACTTCACCGCAACGGCAATCCCAGTTACCGGGCGCAGCGGCCTCAACAGAGAGAGTGACGAGAAAATCGTGGCCGCGCGGACAAACATAACGAGCTTGCTGACGGTCGGCAAAAGTTACCCCGTCTTCGGACTCTAGAGATTTCGAACCGATTTGCATTCCTCGAAGTGCGCGTTCCGCCATCACAACTCACTTTCCGCCCGCAGGCATGAACTGGACCTCGTACATTATAGCACAGCACCATCAACGCCAGTCCGATAATGTATATTATGTCAGATTGTCCGGCCGGATGAGGGCGGTTGTGATCCCCCGGTTTGCTACTGCATGATTTGGAAAGTATTCCAACCTTCAGAACCTGCTGGTGCTGCGACCATGCGGGCGATGCGAATCCCCTCGACTCCGGAACGTAACCACTTTAGGACACCGTCGACCTGGTACCCGAGGCCCTCGAGATGTAGCGTGGCTTCGTCGTCACCGGCGCCGGGCGCCGCTACAGAAACTTTGACCCAACCGTAAACCTGGTTGGCCCGCGCCGTACTTGCGCAGCGGATTGGAAACGTTTGATCGTGAAGATCCCCGTAAAGTTGGACTTCGATGACACGCGGATCTCGGTCCGCGCCACTCATGAGGCGTTGCGCTTTTGTCGGCGTCGGCTGTCCAGTTGGGCTAAACCAATGACGTCCTCCCCTGTATCTGTGGGGAAATCGGCGAGAGAACCTTCGACTTCACGCCATACACGTCCCACCGCGATGCCAAAGACCCCCTGACCGCCTTCTAAAAGGTCAACGATCTCGTCGGGTGAGGAACATTCGTAGACTGATGCGCCATCACTCATGAGGGTGATGCTGGCCAGGTCGTCAATGCCGCGGTGCTGCAACTGCCCCACTGCGGTTCTGACCTGCTGCAGTGAGACTCCCGCGTCCAGAAGCTTCTTGACGACTTTCAGCACCAAGATATCGCGGAAAGAATAAAGACGTTGGGAGCCTGAACCTTTGGCGGCTCGAATTGAGGGTGCCAAGAGGCCGGTTCGGGCCCAGTAGTCGAGCTGACGGTAGGTGATTCCTGCGGCATCGCAGGCAATGGGTCCCCGGTATCCGGCGGTTGCCCCGATGGTTTCCAAAGGGTCACCAAAAAGCATCCCCTGGCGGGAATGATTCGAAGTGATCTGGCTCGACTCTGCGCTCACCTGCGACTCCTTTGATGCACTGTCAGAAAGACTGATATTGAATACTGCCAATAGACTAACAGTAGGAAAATCGCTCTGTTAGGTCAACGACGACCATCGGCGCGGCGCCTAAACTTCAAGTAGAGCTTGAAGGTTTCTTTGCAGGCACTGCCAGTCTCTCAAAGGTCTGTGAGGCTGTCCACACCTATGGACAAGTATTCTGAATGCAGCGAGTTGAAAAGGTCAGCTAGGTCGGCAGATAGTGCGAGGCTGCGCTCCCTCTCCCCCGCTCTGCTGCGACTGTGTCGGGAGGTGACGGCCTGGTCAATGAGGTCCGCGGATCTTTCAGCGCCCTGACGGACGGAGCGCAAAAGCCGAGCCGGAATACCCAACTCGGCCAGCTGCAACAGGAGGGCGACGACCCGGACTATGCGGGGCGGGAAATGGCCCCCCAAATCAGGGGTGATCAGGCCTAATCGGACATATTCTTCCAAGGTTTCGGCTGTTACCCCAGTTAGGTCGGACAGTTCGCGAACCGTTACTGTTTCCTGTCCCAGCGGAACCACAATTTTGCCGGCGGAAGAAACCAAACGCGCCGCCGGGATCGGTGCCAAGTCATGGCCGGCATCCAAGGACTTCATCTGGTCTCGAATAACCCTGAGCGGGGCGTAAGAGTCGCGCTGCTGGGTCAGAATGAAACGGATTCGTTCGATATCGGCCCGTGAGTACTTACGGTATCCGGAGCTGGTCCGATGCGGGTTGAGCAGCCCCTTTTCCTCAAGAAAGCGAATCTTTGAAACAGTTGTGGCGGGGAATTCGCCCTTAACTAGTTCGACCACGGCACCGATCGAAAGCTCCGGACGATGGCTAACTCCGCGGGGCCAAGTCTCGGCGGTTGGATCGGATTTCGGTTGGCGAGCGGCAGCGTGGCTTGTCATGCCTTCTTCACTGCTGGGTGGTAGGTCAGCCGGTATTTTCCGATCTGGACTTCGTCTCCAGCCACAAGCAGAGCCTGATCGACCCGCTCACGGTTGACGTAGGTGCCGTTGAGAGCACCAGAGTCGCGAACTCGGTGGACCCCGTCCTCGGCCAGGAACTGACAGTGCTTACGCGATACTGTCACGTCGTCGAGGAAAATATCTGAAGAAGCCGACCGTCCGGCGTTGGTCACTTCGGCGTCCAATAGGAACCGCGCCCCGGAATTTGGACCGCGCTGCACAATGAGGAGCGCGCTTCCCTCCGGTAGTGCCTCCACGGCTTCGCGGTCGCGCGATGACAGTGGGAGCACCTCGGGTGCTTGCGACGTTTCGGGCTCCAAACTGGCGATAAGTGCCGTTTGAGTTGGGTCAACATGACGATCCGTCATGATTTGGTCCCCCTTCAGATTGGAATGCTTGCTCCCCTAAGATTAGCGTACTTTTGCCCTTGGCGGTTGCCATCATTTTTGTCACCAGAAGGTCTTAGGTCGCACGACTGCCCCCGAGATTTCTGCGAGTCAGGGACCCGGTTGCAGGCGCAGTGTTAAGCGTATGCCCGCGGTAACGATAAGCTACTACTATGACAGCAGAATTACGCCCTCAGACTCAGCCGATGACCCTCGAAGAAGCCCTGGCTACTAGCCCGGGTGTCAAGATCGATGAGGACGCAAAGAACACTGCGATTACCGGCGTGACTCTCGACTCTAAAGACGTCGACGACC
>CAYFQJ010000055.1:0-8091 GCA_964345205.1 uncultured Actinomyces sp.
GGGGTGGGATCTTCCCGCCCACTTGAGGACGTCGTCAACGATATTCGGGTGATGAATGACCTCGGCACCGATATGCTGCTCGTGGGGCAGACTGTTCAACTGCCGGTCGAATAGTGCTCCGTGTTGCATCGGATGTCCCGACAGCATACGGTTTCAACAGAACCGTGGGAGGATCCATGCACTGTCTGTTTTGCCATAACGATGACACGCGCGTTGTCGACACGCGAGTATCCGACGATGGAAGTTCGATTCGTCGCCGTCGCGAATGCAATGCCTGTAAGAGTCGTTTCACTACAGTCGAAACTTCGAGTTTCAACGTTGAAAAACGGTCCGGGGTTTTCGAACCGTTCTCTCGGGACAAGGTGACCGCGGGTGTGCGCAAAGCCTGCCAGGGTCGTCCCGTTTCGGACCACGCATTGGATGTGCTGGCGCAAGAAGTCGAAGAGTCTTTGCGTAGCGCGGGTCGTCCGGTGGTTTCAGCCGATGAAGTGGGACGTGCGATTCTGCCGTTCCTGCGCGACCTCGACGTGATCGCCTACTTGCGTTTCGCTTCTGTTTACAGCTCGTACCAGTCGCTGCAAGATTTCGAAGACGCTATTTCCGAGCTCCGCGAGGACGGCGTCGGCATTTAGAGTTATGTTCCCCTACCCGTCGTGGTTGGGTAGGTCCTCGGTGCCGTGGTCTTTGGGATCCGCATCCGCAGGCTTGGAATCAGCTTCAGTTTCTGAGTTGCGCCCCGGATTCTTAGTCTGTTCCGGGCGTGCCCAACTACTCTTGACGGCGGCGGTTGCCTGACCCGCCAAATCGCTGACCTGTGTGCCCAAGGCCGATAGTTTACTACCCCAACCGGCCTGCAACTCGTCGATCTGTTCACGCACTTTCTTGCGCATGACTTTACCGATCTGCGACTTGGGGAGTTCCTGCACCACCACAATCTGGCGGGGCAAGGCATAGTGAGCCAACGACTTTTCGGCCCATTCGCGTACGTCAGCCAGAGTCAGTGATGCTCCGGCCTCCAGAACGAGGGCAGCGACCACGTCTTCGCCGCGAGCTCCACCAGGCATTCCCACCACAGCAACGTCAGAAATGCCAGGCATCCCACGTACGACTTCTTCGACTTGGGAGGGATAAATGTTGAAGCCACCCGAAATGATGAGCTCCTTGCGGCGGTCGGCCATAACGATGAAACCGTCGACGACTCGAACCAGGTCGCCGGTGAAAAGCCAGCCGTCACGGAGTACTTCAGCAGTTTCTTCCGGGTCGTTCCAATAGCCGACGAAAACTTGGGGGCCCTTGACTATGAGTTCCCCGACTTCGCCTGAGGCCACTTCATTCTCAGGAGCTTCCGGGTCAACAATCTTGACCTCAGTTGAAGGGAAGGGAATACCCAGACTTGAGGGACGACGCTTCGGGGAGAGGGGAGAGCCGAGGATAATTGGTGAGGCTTCCGACATGCCGTAACCCTCAATCAGGTAGCCGCCGGTGGCGGCCTCCCAGCGGGCGGCGAGTTCTGCTGAAATTGGCATCGCCCCAGAGATCGCATAGCGGATCGAACTGAAATCGGTGTCGAAATCGGGCGCCATCCGCAGCAGAGTTTCGTAGATGGGGGGCACACCCAGGAAGAACGTGCAGGGGAGGCGGCGTTGGCTGAGGAGAACCTGAACCGGATCAAATTTCGGGAACAGGGCGATGGTAGCGCCCAAGTGAACACCGGCAATCAGGTTGACACCGAAACCGAAGGCGTGGAAAAGGGGCAGAACCGCATAGAAGGTTTCGGCGCCCTCATGCAGTTCCGGAACCCAAGCGACCGACTGGATGGCATTTGAACCCAAGTTGCGGTGGGTCAGGACGACCGCTTTGGGGACACCTGTGGTGCCACCCGTGTGAATCAAAAGTGCCGGGTCGTTGACAGTTGCGGGTGAACCGGCAGTCCACGGTTTCGCCTTCTTGACTTCACGGTCCCACCGCAAGTTCTGCCGATCCGGCTTGGCGCCCAGCAGGTTACGTTTCTCGCGGATTGAGGCCAGCGGAATTTTCAGCAACGTCTGGGCGGCGCTCGACAGGGCGGTCGCCAGGTTGACGCCCAAAACTGTGGCGTCGCTGCCCAGGAAATCCAACTTGTCGATGCTGTTGTCCCAGGCGACGACAACTTTGGCTCCGTGTCGCTCAAACTCTGCCCGGAGTTCCTCCCGTGGTGCCAACGGGTTGTGTTCCACAATAATCGCGCCCAGCAGGCTGATGGCGAAAATTGCGACCACATGCTGGGGGCAGTTCGGCATGATTAGGGCAACTCGGTCGCCCTGGCGCACACCTTGATTGTGGAGAACCCGTGCGGCTTTTCGCACCTGATTCTCTAACTCGCGGTACGTCGTCGAGCGGGCCATAAAGTCTAAGGCAACCCGCTGTGGGTAGCGTCCTGACGCCGCAAACAGCAGTTCGTGAAGTAACTGGTTTCCTGGTGCGACTTCGAAAGGTACACCGAGGGCGTAATTTTCTCGCAAGTCAGAAGTTAAAGTCATCTCGTCCTCTTCCAGGCACTGCCGGTGAACCGTTGTTTACTCACGAGCATATCGTTACTGCGGCCCACGCGTTCACAATGCACTCAGAGCCTGCCGCCTATCAACACCTGAGGACGAAAAGTTGGCTCAGAATGTCAGGAAGCGAAGACGAATAGTGGTGGACTGGTTGGCCAGGTCATCGAGAACAACCTGAGGGATGTCACCGGCAATATCGGTGACCGCATAACCAATATCGCCCTGAGTCTTCAGGCTTTGCCCGACGACGTTCACTCCGTGCTCGGCCAGACTGTGGTTCACTTCCGCCATGACCCCAGGGATGTTCTGATGCACGAGCGCCAGACGGTGGTGGGCGCTCCGGCTTACTGGGAGTTCCAGGTTGGGCAGGTTCACGCTCATACCGCTGCGCCCGGTCTTCAGGTATTCGACGAGTTTTCCGGAAACGAAGCGTCCAATGTTCTGCTGGGCTTCGACAGTTGACCCACCAATATGCGGGGTCAAGATAACGTTATCCACACCCATGAGCGGCGAGTGGAACTCATCGCCGTTGGCCTTGGGTTCAGTGGGGAAAACATCAACGGCGGCGCCGGCAATATGTCCCGTCAGCAGGTGCTTCTTCAAGGCTTCGATATCGACGATGAACCCGCGTGACAGGTTGATGAAAAGTGAGCGAGGCTTCATGAGGGCGAATTCGCGGTCGCCGAAGAGGTTCTTATTCGACGGGTCGCCACTAACGTGGAGCGAAACCACATCTGCTTCGGCCAGCAGGTCCTCAAGGGTATCCATGCTGCGGGCGTTCCCCAGAGCCAAACGTTCGGCGATATCGTAAAAAATGACTTTCATACCGAGGGCTTCGGCCAGAACGGAAAGTTGACTACCGATCGAACCGTACCCGACGATTCCCAGGGTTCGCCCTCGAACTTCGTGCGAATGGGCGGCCGATTTGTTCCAGACCCCGTCGTGGAGGCTGTTGGATCGGTCCATGAGGCGCCGACCCATCATGATGATTTCGGCAATCGCGAGTTCAACAACGGACCGAGTATTTGAGTACGGGGCGTTGAAAACGGCCACGCCGAGTTCGGCGGCAGCTTCCTTGTCGATCTGGTTGGTGCCGATGCAGAACGCGCCGATGGCCAACAGGTCGGGGCTGGACTCCAGAACACGCCGGGTAACCATTGTGTGAGACCTGATTCCGAGGATCTGTACGCCCTTGAGCGCTGCAATCAGTTCATCTTCATCCAGTCCGGAGGCGACACGAATCACCTCGATTCCATGGTCGAGGAAAGTTTCGTCAGCTAGGACATCGGGGTTCTCAAGTAGGAGTGCAGTAGTCACAGTAATATGTTGCCACCTTGGGGGACCTTCGTGGGGGGATGTCCGCCCTTTGACGAATCGGTTCGCTACCGGGGAAGAGAACTCTCCCAGATTTCGAGCAGCGCTTTGGAACGAACCGTGTGGAGCTTGCGGGTTGAGCGTGTCATCGCCACGAAAAGGTCTCCGGGCCCCTCAGCTAAAATTTCGTGCGGTTCCACCAGGATCGTGATGTCAAACTCGAGGCCTTTAGCGGCCGGGACTGTCAGTACCGTAACCTGCTGGCCCAGGGCATCGTGCCCAGCCCGGTCGGCGTTCCATGAGGCCGCCCGTTTTTCACTGACAATCACTCCGATCCGCCCGGAACCAGGACCTACAAGTTTTTCCAGGTCAGAGCGTTCCCGGGTAATAACGTCCTGGACAGCTTCCCGCAGGTCGTCCTCGGGAAGAATCTTAGTGTCGGCGATCGCGTGGGGGATATCTCGGGCTGAAATCACTGGGTAGCGGACAGGCTCTCCCAGAAACGCCATCACGTTTTGGGCGAGGTCCAAGATTTCTTGGGGAGTCCGGTATGAAATGGTGAGGATTTTTTCGGCGTTCAGCCCTCGTGCAAGTGGGCCCAGAGCATCGTGCCAACTGGCTGGCCGGTGCTGCCCCCGGCTCTGATCCAGGTCACCGACAACAGTGAAAGATCGCGATGGGCAGCGTCGCAGCAGGGAGTGCCAGGCCATCGGCGACAAATCTTGCGCTTCGTCGACGACGACGTGTCCGTATGCCCATTCTCGGTCGGCGCGTGCCCGCTCCGAAAGTGAAAGCTGTGGGCCCTGCCCCTCGGTTTGTGCAGCCAGCATTTGGGCGTTCACGATGCCCCCGCCCAGTTGCTGGCGCTGAATCGCTTCCTGGGCGTAGGCTTCAGCGGCGACTCGCTGGGCATCCCTTTGGTCAAGTTCTCGCTGCCGCAGCAACGTCGAATGACCTAAGAGTTCGTCAAGTTCATCAAGGAGCGGGATGTCACTCACTGTCCAGGGCGCATCGGGCTCGCGGCGAACCAGAGCGCAGTCCGCTTCGCTGAGGCCCCGGTTGGCAGCCGCAAGAACTTCGGGACGCTCGTACAGTCGCCTCAGGAGCTGCTGCGGTGTCGTCGGCATCCAGCACAGGTTGATCATGCGGCGAGCATCGGCCGAACCGCGAATCTCATCCAACCACCATTCGGCGGACTCGAAATCGCTTTCCGAGTCGTCCTCTTCAAATTCGACCTCGGACTGGTTTCCTTCGAGCTGCGTTACCAACCCGTTCATTAGTTCCAACGCAAAACTGTCGCGAGCCTGATTGTGAGGACGTCCAGAACGGCGGGCCCGCGTCCTCGCCTCACGGACCATTTCACGAGTCAGAACGATGTCCTTATTGCCGATCCGTAGGGGCTGATCAGTCTCGGGGATCCGCTCCAAGTTCCGCACTGCCTGACGCAGAGTGTCAATCCAGGCGAGCTTCCCTTTGGCTTTGGAAACCGGCATCGAGTCGTATTCTTGGGCTGAAACACCCGGCAGAAGATCGCCCAGGGTTGTTGAGACGACACCCGTTTCGCCCAGTGACGGCAAAACCTGTTCAATGTAGCGCAGGAAAACGCGGGAGGGGCCGACAATTAGAACGCCGGAACGTTCAAGTCGAGCCCGTTCGGTGTAGAGCAGGTAGGCGGCGCGGTGGAGGGCGACGGCGGTTTTCCCGGTTCCCGGGCCACCCTGGACTACCAGCACCCCGTCAGAGCTGCCGCGGATAATCGAGTCCTGTTCGGCCTGAATGGTCGCAACGATATCGGTCATCTGTCCGCTGCGGGCTTGCGCCAGTGAAGACATGAGGGCGCCTTCGCCTTGGAACTGGAGTTTGTCGGCCGCCTGGGAAGAAACGTCTAGCAGCTCATCTTCCAGGGCGCGTACCTTGCGTAGGTGGGTGGAAATGTGTCGGCGGCGAACCACACCTTGGGGTTCGACCGGGGTTGCCTGGTAGAAGGGCATTGCCGCGGGGGCTCGCCAATCCACCAGTAGTCGGGAGCCATTGTCGTCGCTGAGCCCCGCGCGGCCGATGTAAAGCGAATTCTGATCCGAGTTGTCAAGGCGACCAAAAACTAGGCGGTCCTCGATTTGCTCGAGGCGAGCCGCCTGGTCACCGTAGTGGGCTGCCAGGGCATCCCGTTCAGTGCGTGCCTGAGGGGTTCCGTGTGCGCCGGCAGCTTCGACTTTCCGTTGCGAGTCGCGGTATCTCTTCCGGTTGGCATCTAAGTTTTCGTAGGCACGGTCGATGAAGGCCTGCTCGACCGCTATTTCCTTTTCGAGAGCCTCAGCCGTTGGTTCTGCCTTTGTCACGTGAACTCCTACCTTGAGAATCAGCGTTCCATTATTCCGCATTTGCTGATCTAGCACCACGGCAAATTGCAAAACACCTAGTGATCTGCCCGCCACCATTTAATTTTTTGGCGAGCGCGGTCCCCAATTGCCCCGCCCAAACTGAGGCAGTCGAGCAGTAGTTGCAGCGGGCTCACGACCCACTGTTCGTTGATTCGGCGTCGATTCTGGAAAAACTCCTGCGGGGCCTCAACGATGTTGACCACTAATATGTCCTCATCGGCGCCGAGGTTGGACGCAGCGCCTTGACTCGGCGCGTCCCAACGGCCCGTGTCACCCACCCAGAGAACCATTTGCGGTGCGCGGATCTCCTGGTTGGGGCCGTCCTCGAGCAGTCCTGCATCTCCACTCCAAGCCCAGGGGGAAGCCTCCGAGCGTTCACTTGAGAGGTGGTTGCGGACCGCGGTCAGGGAAATCGTGTCCGACCTTTCGATGAGGTGGCGCAAATTGAGGGCTCGTGCCGCTGATTCGACGATGCCCTGGCGGGTCCCCTCACCGGCCCAACGCTGCAGCCGCTGCAACCAAACCGTCAGGGTTTCGGGGTTGTCGGCAGTGAAACCCGGCTCTAAATGCCAGCGTGCGGCGAGGGCGGCCTCGAGACTACCGAGCGGCTCCCCACAGTTGGCGAGCTCAACCCCGCAGGCAAAGGCAATTTCTTTGAGGGTTCCCAAACGCACCGGATCAGGGTCGAGGATTGCACGATCCAAAGTTGTGCGAGCGATACCTGCGTCGGCGGCAATCTTGTACTTGGCTCGCCCACTTTCAGTCACCCAGCGGTCCACGTTCACAAGTACCATCCTCCAAAGTTATGAACTATCGTAGCGCCACGATAACTGTTCCCTGGTAGCGCAATAGCTCAGGTTAGTCTCGCACTTGTCGGGGCGGGCAGGTAGCGTAATGACTGTTAGAGAGGGAGGCGAAAATGGCATTTGAGGATCTTTACGTGGACGGGCCGATGAAGGATGCCAAGGCCCCCATCCTAATTACCCATTTTGAGGGCGCACTCGACGCGGGATCGGCGGGAAGCTTGGCGGCCTTGCAACTTTTGCGTTCCCTTTCGCCGCAGAGGGTCGCCACCTTTGAATCCGATGAACTCATCGACTACAGATCACACCGACCGGTGATGATGGTCGAATCCGGTCAGACGAAACGCATGGTTGAACCAGAAATAGCCCTGGATCTGCTCCACGACGATGCGGGGACCCCCATTTTGCTGCTCCACGGGCCCGAACCGGATGCGCGGTGGGCCAGCTTTACGCAGGCGGTCGCTGAACTTGCCCAAAAAGCGGGCGTTGAGATCGTTTTCGCCCTCCACGGGATCCCGACTGCCGTGCCTCACACCAGGCCGACAATTGTGCAGGCACAAAGTACTGATGGTGAAGAAGTTCCCGACCAGATCCCCGTCGAGGGGTCGTGGGCAGTCCCGGCGGCGCTGACACAGTTCCTGCAGCACAAGCTGGCGCAGCAGAACCTTCACGGCGTCACACTTTACGCTTCAGTTCCGTACTACATGGCCGACTCGGGTTACCCGCGGGCGGCTTCCAGTTTGCTGCGGGCTCTTGCCGAAGTCACCGAGCTGTCCCTGCCGGTAGGGGACCTGGAACGGGGCGCGGATACCGAAGCTACGAACGTCGAGGATATGATCGGCGACAACCCCGAGGTTCAACAGACGATCAAAACACTCGAATCCCACTACGATGCGTTGGCGATGACAAAAATGCGTCCCTCTGAGGACAGCGGGCAGCTTCTTTTGGAGAAGAGCCAGTTCTTCCAGATGGTCGACCCTGATAGTGAAATGACTAAGGGCGAAAGCAACAGCATTGCCCAGGTGATGGGTGAGTCAATCGAACAGTATTTGCGCACCC
>CAYFQJ010000056.1:0-8052 GCA_964345205.1 uncultured Actinomyces sp.
CCAGCGGGTTGTTTTGGTCCATGAACTGCGACAGCTGCGAAGTTCCGAAGAACTCTTTGATTGCGGCGCCGACGGGACGAATGTTGATCAGGGACTGCGGGGTGATGGCTTCCGCGTCCTGCGTTGACATGCGTTCACGCACGGTACGTTCCATCCGTGACAGACCGGTCCGCAGTTGCCCCTGGATCAGTTCGCCAACCGCACGCACGCGTCGGTTCCCGAAGTGGTCGATATCGTCGGCTTCAACGCGGATCTCTACGGGTTCGCCATTACGCATTCCGGGAAGAGTCTTATCTCCCTTTTGGAGCGCCACCATGTACTTAACGGCAGCCACAACGTCATCAAGACGCAGTGTCGAAGCATCCAGAGGTGTATCAAGGCCCAACTTCTTGTTGATCTTGTAACGACCAACTTTGGCGAGGTCGTACCGCGCATCAGAGAAGTAGAAATTGTTAAGCAGGTTCTCGCCCGCTTCGCGCGACGGCGGTTCGCCGGGGCGCACCTTACGGAAGATGTCAATGAGCGCCTCATCCTGAGACATTTCGCCATCTTTTTCGAGGCTCTCGAGAATGAGCGGGTAGTCGGCGAACTCGGTGGCGATCTCTGAACGAGTCAAACCGAGGGCGCGCAAGAAAATGGTCACCGAGAGTTTGCGGCGACGGTCAACACGCACGGAAACCGCGTCGCGACGATCAATTTCGAATTCCAGCCACGCGCCACGCGAAGGGATGAACCGCGCCGAATAAATGTCGCGGTCGGAAGTCTTATCGGTGGTGACACTGAAGTAAACACCGGGTGAGCGAACCAGCTGAGAAACTACGACACGTTCGGTGCCGTTAATGATGAATGTGCCTTCAGGCGTCATCAGAGGGAAATCCCCCATGAACACCGTCTGGCTCTTAATTTCACCAGTGTTGTGGTTGAAGTATTCTGCTTTGACGTAGAGAGGCGCCTCGTACGTCAGGTTCTTGGCCTTCGCCTCATCAATTGAGTGCTTCGGCGCTTCGAGGCGCGGCTCATTGAATGAGAGGGACATGGTTTGAGCCATGTCCTGGATCGGGGAAAGTTCCATGAAGACTTCGTCGAGTCCCGCAGTGTCGGGGACGTGCATTTGGCCCGCGGCCTTTGCCTCCTCGACGCGTTGCTTCCAAGCGTCAGTGCCCAACAACCAGTCGAAGCTCTGAGTCTGCAGACCCAGAAGGTTCGGCGGCTGAATAGGGTCCCGTAACTTAGCAAAAGAGATACGTTTCGTGGGTTCAAATGCGGCAGATGAACTGGCAGCCAAAAGGGATCCTTCCCAGCAAAATCTCGGTGCGCACATCCGCGCCGCAGGTCCCTAACTGAACACTGTTCCGACACGTCATGGCGCTGGACTGGCGTGTGGTTACAGGTCACCGCGGACACTATGGGCGCAACTATTTATAGTATGGACATACTGGCTCTATTTCAAGGAAACTGAAAGTGAGGTTCGTCATGCGACGCGGCACGGCCGATCCGAAACATCCCCAACTGAATTCCTGAGTGTATTGTCTGGCGCCGCGGCACTTAGGCCTAGGATTCGAGCTGCTCTGCGTTTATGCAATGGTCCGGACGGCCGCAAAAAGGGGGGGTACAGGCTACGGCAGTGTCGCTAGACTGTGGGAGTGGAACTTCTAATTGACCGTTTGTCCCGTCTCGAGACCGAAGTGCGGGAGGCCGCGCTGAAGCACGGACGTCACCCGTCGGCCGTTGAGCTACTGCCGGTCACCAAGTACGCCTCCGCATCCCAGCTGCGCGTCCTTTTTTCTGCAGGGTACAAACGGATGGGTGAAAGCCGCGTTCAGAGTGTTAGGGCCAAAGCGGCGCAGCTGTCCGACATCCCCATTGAATGGGTCCAGATTGGCCACTTGCAGCGCAATAAGGTCAATCAGCTGGTTCCTCACGTTGACGAAGTGCAGTCAGTAGATTCAACGCGAATCGCCCAGGCACTCAGCGCATCCCTGCTTCGAACCGGCCGCACCGCCAATGGTTTCTTGCAGGTAAATGTCTCTGGTGAAGCTTCGAAAAGCGGTTGGACGCCCGAGGATCTGCTGCGTTCACTGCCCGAACTGTGGCAGTTACCTGCGCTGCAATGGCAGGGGCTGATGACGATGGCTCCCCACGGCAGTTCCGAAAAGGAATCGCGTGAAGTCTTCGCGGCTCTACGGAACCTACGCGGCCGGGCGGCAGCTGAAGGTTTCCCCCTGCCGGAACTGTCTATGGGGATGTCCGGCGACTATCCCGCCGCGATCGCTGAAGGATCTACCTGCGTACGTTTGGGGTCAGCGCTATTTACAAAAGTCGAGGGCGTTTCATAGTCTCCGCCGGTTAGCCCCGGGCATAACGAAAGGGTCTGACCTTGCGGTCAGGCCCTTTGACGTTAAAGAAGGTAGAACTACTTGAGCACTACGGTGCCGCCAGCAGCTTCGATTTCTTCCTTGGCCTTGTCGGCGTCTTCCTTCTTGGCTGCTTCGAGAACAGTTGAAGGTGCTTCGTCGACGATTGCCTTGGCTTCTTTGAGGCCCAGGCCGGTGAGGGCGCGGACAGCCTTGATTACAGCGATCTTCTTGTCGCCAGCAGCTTCGAGAACGACGTCAAATTCGGTCTTCTCTTCTTCTGCAGGTGCATCGCCAGCGGCAGGGCCAGCGGCAACGGCCACAGCTGCAGGAGCAGCAGCGGTCACGTCGAACTCTTCTTCGAACAGCTTGACGAACTCGGAGAGTTCGAGCAGTGTCAGTTCTTTGAACTGTGCAATCAGTTCTTCATTTGTAAGCTTTGCCATGGTTCTTCTCCTCAATTACAAACTATGACTTGTTGATTAACTACGGTTTGGGAACTAACTGAGTTGAACTCAGGCAGCTTCTTCTTGACGTTTCTCTTGCAGCGCTGCAGCCAGTCGTGCCACCTTTGTGGGCAGCCCGTTGAATGCGTATGCAGCCTGAGAAATCTTCGCCTTCATGACGCCTGCAGCCTGAGCCAGCAGAACTTCACGAGACTCGAGGTCAGCCAGTTTCTTCACTGCTTCCGCAGAGAGAGCCTGTCCCTCCATCACACCGGACTTGAGGATCAAGTTCGGGTTTGTTTTAGCAAAATCGCGCAGAGCCTTTGCAGCCTCAACGGGTTCGCCTTCAACAAATACGATTGCTGTCGGGCCGACCAGATCTTCTTCAAGAAAATCAAAGCCAACCTCACGTGCAGCCAGTGTTGCCAGAGTGTTCTTTACAACCGTGTAGCTTGTGCCGTCCCCGAGGGCACGACGCAGATCACGCATGTCGCCCACGGTTAGCCCGCGGTACTCGGTCAGCAAGACGGCGCCGGAACTGCGGAACTGTTCCGTCAATTCAGCGACTTTTTCTTGCCTGTTAGCCTTTGCCATAATCCACCTCCTGACAATTGTCGATACCTAAAATACTTACAGCCCCGCCGGCAACAAAAAACCCGGCATGCAGGCGCATACCGGGACAAGTCCTAGAATCACACCTGCGCTGGATCTTATGCTGAAACCTGATGGTTCCCGCTACCGGCGGGCTTTGGCTTCAATCACAATAACAGAAGCGAGGCGGCCCCAGCAATGGCCGATGAGTGAGGCTGTGCACACTTGATCGAGAAAGTTCGTTCCCCTGCAGGTAGAATTGGGTTATGAGTTTTCAACTGTGGAGCCAGGTGCGCTCTGCGGCCCTGGGAATGGATACGGCTCTAACAGTCGTCACACCCCCGGTTAGGTCCGCAGCCTCCACAGCAAAAGGAACAGTCGGTAACGTTTCCGGAGACTACTCCACCCCTCCCCGCCTCCTCATTTTATTGCACGGACTGACGGGGAACCACCTCCAATACGTGCCTCACATCAACCTTTCGGCTCTGGCTGAGCGCCACAATCTTGTTATCGCACTGCCCGATGGCAACCGCTCCTTTTGGATCGACCAGGCGTACGGTTTGCGCTGGGGACAGTGGGTCGGGGAAGAACTGCCGCAACTGCTACGCAGCACTTTAAGACTGGGCACACAGCCGCAAGACCTTCTCATCGGGGGACTCTCGATGGGTGGGTACGGTGCCGTTCGGGCAGTATTCGACTACCCCGAGACTTTCGGGGGCGCTTTCTCCCTGTCGGGAACGCTCGACGTCGCCGAACCGGCCTTCAGCGAACGACATCCAGACCTCTACCAAACAGGTTTCGGCTGCACTGACCCGGCGGCCTCTCACCCCGGAACGCAAAACGACCTTTTGCGCCGGCTCGAATCGAGTGCCCACACACTGCCACCAATGTTTATCTGCTGCGGTACCGAGGACCGCTTGCTGGCGCAGAACGAGAGGTTCGTCGCTGCTGCCCAGCGGGCAGAAATCTCGCCCCAGTGGCATCGCGGACCGGGCGACCACACTTTCAAATATTGGCGGCAGATGCTGCCAATCGCTCTCGACTACTTTTACCCACAGGAGGAACTCGCATGAGCACATCGGACGTCACCCCCGCCCCCGATTTCGATCTGGAGCGCTACCTCGGTACCTGGTTCGAGATCGGGCGCCTCCCCCTCCACTTTGAGGAAAACAGCACCAATATCACCGCGACTTACAGCCTCAATCCCGATGGCACCGTCGCTGTTGATAACCGGTGTTTCGCTTCCGATGGAGAACCGAAACAGGCTTTGGGGCAAGCGACGCAGAACCGCGATAACCCCGCCCAACTCCGCGTGACATTCCTACCGTCGGGTTGGCGTTGGTTCCCCGGCACCAAAGTCAACTACTGGGTCCTGTCGATCGATGATGACTACCGCTACGCTCTGGTCGGCACCCCTGACCGGCGCCATCTGTGGCTGCTGGCACGGGAAGCCCACATCACCCCCGAGGTCGAAGCGGTGTACCTCACGGTGGCGCGCCACCAGGGTTTCGATATTTCTGAGTGGATACGCACGCCCCAAGATGGTGCCCAAGTCACCGATGAGCAGCTTGCAAACTAATCGTCTGCGCCGACACCGCTGTGGCACCAGCTGGACTGAACCTGCGTTTCAGTCCAGTTCCACGTTGAACATTTTGGCCGTGTCCCGCGCTGAGGGCGTCCCGGCATCCAAGTCAGCACCGGCCTCGCGCAGAACTTTGACGACGTCTGGCTCGCGCTTAAAAATCGCACCCGCCAGAGGGCTCTGCCCCCGGTCATTGAGCCGGTTCACATCTGCCCCGGCCGCGAGGATCGCTGAAACGGTCGCTGCGTGGCCACTGTAGGCCGCCAACATCAGTAAGGTATTGCCCTTGCTGTCCGCCATATCGGCGGGAGCGCCCATCTGGAGTGCGCTCTGCAAAAGTTCCGTCTCACCATTTCTTGCGGCATCGAAAAGGCGGTTGGCGAACTCAATCACTTCTTGGTCATTATTTTCCGTCATGCTGTTAGCATGCCACAAAAAGTTTGGGCCGCCTCCCGTAAAGGAAGCGGCCCAAACTGAAAGACGTTTTCAACGACTGTTAGTCGTCTTCGCCCAAAAGGTCACGAGTCTTGGAAGGATCCACGGGGATTCCGGGGCCCATCGTTGTCGAGACTGTCGCCTTCAGGATGTAACGACCCTTGGCTGAGGCTGGCTTGAGACGCAGAATTTCGTCCAAAACTGCCGCGTAGTTCTCAGTGAGCTGCCGAGCTGTGAATGTGCTCTTACCAACAATAAAGGGGACGTTCCCATGCTTATCAACACGGAACTCGATACGGCCGCCCTTAATTTCGTTGACAGCTTTGGCGACGTCCATGGTGACGGTACCGGTCTTCGGGTTTGGCATCAAACCACGGGGACCGAGCACACGACCCAGTCGACCGACTTTACCCATCATGTCTGGGGTAGCTACGGCAACATCGAAGTCGGTGTAACCTTTCGCAACCTTTTCGATCAGTTCGTCGCCGCCAACTTCGTCAGCGCCAGCTTCTTCGGCTTGAGCTGCCTTCTCACCCTGAGCGAAAACCAGGACCCGAGCGGTTTTACCAGTGCCGTTGGGGAGTGTGACAGTGCCGCGAACCATTTGATCAGCTTTACGGGGGTCAACACCCAAACGGAACACGCTTTCCACCGTGGAAGGGAAAGAGGTAACCGAAGTTTCCTTGGCGAGTTTCATCGCTTCGTAGGGGGTGTAGAGGACGCCAGGAACGATTCGTTCGGCGCCTGCCCGGTACTTCTTCGAGCGCTTAGTCATTCTGCTTCTCCTTGCAGTTGTGGTTCTTCGGGCAGCGCGGCCCAACCACGTGAATATGGGGTTATTTAGCCTTGAACGGTGATGCCCATGGAACGGGCGGTACCTGCGATGATTTTCATCGCTGCTTCAAGGTCATTTGCGTTGAGGTCCTGCATTTTCACTTCGGCGATCTCTTTCACCTGGGCCGAGGTCAGTTTGCCGACCTTGGAGGTGTGAGGGGTAGCCGAGCCTTTGTCAACGGACGCAGCCTTCTTGATCATCTCTGAGGCCGGAGGGGTCTTAGTGATGAAATCAAAGGAGCGGTCTTCATAGACGGTGATTTCAACGGGAATGATGTTGCCGCGTTGAGATTCAGTTGCCGCGTTATAGGCCTTGCAGAACTCCATGATGTTAACGCCGTGCTGGCCAAGTGCCGGTCCAACTGGTGGAGCGGGGTTTGCCTGACCGGCAGGGATCTGGAGCTTGATAAGTCCAGCGACCTTTTTCTTAGGTGCCATTGTTCGGGTCCTTCTTCAATGAACTTACGGTCGGGGCCTCTGCCCCGCCCTTCGCGCGCCATTGAGACGCACAAACTTTTACTTTAGTGCCATTTTGAGCCACTTAGTTAATCGGGTGGCCTATCTCACGCATCGAGCTTCTTAACCTGCCCGAAGTTCAACTCCACTGGGGTTTCGCGTTCGAAAATTGTCACCAGAACCTTTAACTTCTGAGTTTCTGGCATGATCTCTGAAATTTCTGCCGACATCGTTTCGAACGGACCATCGGTAACGGTGACGACCTCACCAACCTCCCAGTCGACGAAGATCGGCGCCTCTTCAGGTGCCGCAACGGTATCGTCCAGGGCTTCCGCAGCTGCCACAGCAGCGGGCTTGAGCATATCGACGACTTCGTCCAAACTCAGGGGAAGCGGGTCACGCTGATCGCCAACGAAACCGGTCACCGCAGGAGTTTCCTTAACTACGCGCCAGGAGGCCTCATCAAGGTCCATGCAGACGAGGACGTAGCCGGGGATACGCACCCGCTGCACCCGCTTGCGGACGGAGTTCTTAATCTCAACAACTTCTTCCATGGGAACTTCAATACGATAGATCTTGTCTTCTATACCGTAGTTCGCCACGCGCTGCTCAAGGTTGGCGCGCACCTTACGTTCGTGTCCCGAATAGGTGTGGATTACGTACCAGTCACCAGGGGCCATCATCAGTTCATCGCGGAGAGCTTCGACGGGGTCGGCTACTTCAGCCGCGACCAGTTCTGCCGCCTCAATATCTGCACCGTCGGCTTCAACGGGCTGGCTTTCTGCAGGCTCGACAGCAACTTCAGGTACGTCCAGGTTCAAATCCCAAGACTCTTCTTGCTCAGACACAGGTTCCTCCTTTACGGCCGCGAACGGCCGCGGACTACGGGGTGTCTTTGGCTAAGAGAAACCCGCCTACAGTAACTAAACTGTGGCGGGTTCGTCGTCAGTCAAAGACCAGTATGCTCAGCTTATCGAATGCGAGGTCGACAACCCCGGTGAAAAACATGAGAACGCCCACAAAAGCTATGACCACGAGGAAATAAGTCCAGGTTTCTTCGCGCGTGGGGTAGCGAACCTTCTTCATTTCACCGATTGTTTGGCGAACAAAAAGGATGATGCGTGAAAAGATATTGTGCTTCTCGTCCTGTTGCGAGCCCTCGTGACGGCGCGGCGTCGCACCAGTTTTAGTGCGGTCCGCTGGAACCGCGTCGTTGGCGGGATTAGAGGCATCAGTCATGTTGCGCGGTCCCTTCCCTTCATAAAGTCGGCGAGAGCAGAATCGGTTAAGTCGATCCTGGCAGGGCAGGCGGGACTCGAACCCACAACCGCCGGTTTTGGAGACCGGTGCGCTA
>CAYFQJ010000057.1:0-379 GCA_964345205.1 uncultured Actinomyces sp.
CTCGCTCTGTTCCTCTTCCTCCAGAAGTACATCGTCGGTGGACTCACCGCCGGATCAGTCAAGGCATAAACCACTCGTAACAACAGGAAGCGTCGGGGACTCCGCCCCGACGCTTCCACACTTTAAGGAGACGCATGTACCCCGCTCCGCGCCACCCCGACCACCTCATCCACCAGCTGCGGCAGGACCTGGAAGGGTGGACCCCGGCAAGTATCGCCGACCAGCTCGGACCCAGCGCCGAAAACGCTCTGCAACGGAACCAGGCAATACCGGGACGTATCAAACTGGCTGGGGACAGCGGTTCGCAAGCGACTCTCACGCGGCTTTACCTGCTGGGGGAAACACTCCCCGCTGAACCGATCGAGGCCGCCCACCCCCA
>CAYFQJ010000057.1:414-7950 GCA_964345205.1 uncultured Actinomyces sp.
GGCTCGCCGGGGCCTTGCAACTGGGCATCCTGAGAGAAAACCGCGCGGGGTACTGCGCGACGATCAGACTGCAACCACACGAAAAATGGTGGGTGGCGTCCGACATCGGAGAACCCGAAAACCCGGAACACGTAGTCGGCATTGGTTCGGCCACCCACGTGCTGCTGCGACACACCATCAGAACCCCCATAAAGACCGCGCTCGACATGGGGACCGGATGCGGAATCCAAGCGCTCCACCTCTCCGAACACGCCGAGCACGTCATCGCGACGGACATCTCCGAACGGGCCTGCGCCTACGCGCGTTTCAACGTGGCCCTTAACGAACTCACCAACGTCACCGTCCTCAAAGGCAGCCTTTTTGAACCGGTGAAAGGCCAAAGTTTCGACCTCATCATCACCAACCCGCCCTTCGTCATCACCCCGCAGGTACTTCGCGACCGCGGCCAACTTGAATACCGCGACGGCGGCATGGAACGCGACAACCTGGTCGCCCACATCGCCAGGAAAGCCCCCGCTCACCTGCGCCCCGGCGGCACCCTCCAAATGTTGGGCAACTGGGAACAGCACGCCAACCAGGACCACTGGGCCGACCGGATCCAGGGGTGGCTAGAGGCCGCGCTGCCCACAATCAGCCCCGACGGGTTGCGCGCGTGGGTGGTTCAACGTGACAGTGTCGACGCACCTCAGTACGCCGAAATGTGGCTCCGAGACGCAGGGAAACACCACCAGTGGGAAGACGACTATCTGGCCTGGGTCACAGATTTCGCCCGGGCCAACATCGACAGGATCGGGATGGGACTGATCGTCCTCCAACGCGACTCGGAAGTTGAGGGCCTCATGATGGTCGCCGAAGAAATCTCGGTGGGACAGGTTCCCGACGGTGCGGCCGCTGCGCGCGCCCTCCGCCACCTGCAAATCGAAGAAACCTGGAGCGACCGGCACTACAATAAACACCCGGCCCTGTGGGAACAGCGGCTGCACCGCCCCGGCGAGACCGACGTCCACGGGATCAGGCTGCTCCTTGACGACCATGATATTTCGGTCAGTGCCGAGACTGCTGCCTTCGTCGGCGCGTCGGACGGTGAACTCAGTGCCCGGCAAATTGTGGTGGCACTCTCGGCCCTGATGGGAGTGGAAGCGGAAGACGTTGCCGACCAGATTCAGAGCGAACTTTCAGGTCTACTCAGGAACGGTATGTTGGACGTCGTTCGTCACTGAACCGAAACGGCTGCTAGGTTAGTTGAGGCAGCAAGCTTCAAAAAGAATGGATAACGGTGGCTGGCAAGAAACTCGTCATAGTCGAATCTCCCGCGAAAGCGACAACGATTAAGAACTATCTCGGTGACGAATACGTAGTCGAGGCGTCGGTCGGGCATGTTCGTGACCTCCCCACGCCCTCAGCGCTGCCGCCCTCGATGAAAAAGGGGCCGTACTCGAAGTTCGCGGTCAACGTCAACGACGGGTTCAAACCGTACTACCAGACGAATCCTGACAAGAAGAAGAAAGTCGCCGAGCTGCGGAAGGCCCTCAAAGAGGCCGATGAACTTTACCTCGCAACGGATGAAGACCGAGAAGGTGAAGCGATCGCGTGGCACCTCAAAGAGGTGTTGAAGCCCAAGGTTCCCGTCCGGAGGATGGTTTTCCACGAAATCACGCGGGAAGCCATTGAACGCGCCCTCGAGAACACTCGGGAAATCGACCGTGACCTCGTCGACGCGCAAGAAACACGCCGAATCCTCGACCGCCTCTACGGGTACGAAGTCTCGCCCGTGCTCTGGCGGAAGATCGCCCCATCGCTGTCCGCAGGGCGCGTCCAATCAGTGGCGACACGCCTCGTCGTCGACCGTGGACGTGTACGGATGAAGCACGTCAGCGCTGCCTACAGTTC
This sequence comes from uncultured Actinomyces sp., assembly GCA_964345205.1. Lineage (GTDB taxonomy): Bacteria > Actinomycetota > Actinomycetes > Actinomycetales > Actinomycetaceae > Scrofimicrobium. Next base: position 2,305 of record CAYFQJ010000057.1, read on the forward strand.
CATCACGGCGGAAGTCAGTGCGGACAGTGGCGACTTCGGAATCAAAATCATCGCTGTTGATTCGCGACCTGTCGCCACCGGCAGCGACTTCGACGACGACGGTCAGCTGAATGACCGCGCCGTCAAGAACAACGTTATTACGCTCAGCGATCAGGAAGCCCGCAATATTGCGGAAGCCCTCGTCGGTCAAGACGGGTACGTAGCGGATGTTACGCAGAAGCCCTACCGTCGCCGCCCCGCTGCGCCCTTCACGACCTCGACGCTGCAGCAAGACGCCTCACGCAAACTCAAATGGAACGCGGCCACCACCATGCGGGTCGCGCAAACACTGTACGAGCAGGGATACATCACCTACATGAGGACGGACTCGTCCTCGCTGTCCCAGCAGGCGCTCAAAGCAGCGCGCAAACAGGCTGTTGAACAGTTCGGGCCCGACTCGGTGCCCGCCAAACCGCGTGTCTACGGGAAAGTTTCCAAAGGAGCCCAAGAGGCTCACGAGGCGATTCGTCCCTCCGGCGAAACCTTCCGCCACCCCAAAGACATCGCCGGCGAGATCTCTGCGCAGCAGTTGGCGCTCTACGACCTCATCTGGAAACGTACCCTCGCCTCACAGATGGAAGATGCCGTCGGCTACACGGCGACCGTTCGCGTTGCCGCCACAGTGGACGGCCAAGAAATAGTTGGTTCCACTTCGGGTACCGTCATCACCGCCCCCGGGTTCCGCGCCCTCTACCAAGAAAGTCGCGACCGTAAACGGGACGATAAAGACAAAATTGAGTCCGCCCAGGAACTGCCGCAAGTCGCCGAGGGCGAAACGGTCCGACTTGTCAGTGGGGAATCCAACGAGCACCAAACTCAACCTAAAGGCCGTTTCACTGAAGCAACGCTCGTGAAAACGATGGAAGACCTGGGGATCGGCCGCCCCTCGACCTATGCCGCCACAATCCAAACGATTGTTGATCGCGGCTACGTCACCCACCGCGGACAGTACCTGGTCCCCACGTGGCTGGCGTTCTCTGTCACCCGCCTGCTGGTCGAGAACCTAGCGGACCTGGTCGACTACGACTTCACGGCCGCCATGGAAGAGGACCTCGACCGGATTGCCGCCGGGGAAGAGACCGGCTCCGACTGGCTCAAAGGTTTCTATTTTGGGTCACATGAGGACAAAGCTGCCGACGACGGCGCGAAAGCTGAGGGTGGCGTAGCGGCCCGCGGCCTGCAGCACACAGTAGAAAACTTGGGTGACATTGATGCGCGCGCGGTGAACTCGATCCGCATCACCGACGACATAACGTTGCGGATTGGCCGTTACGGGCCCTACTTGGAAACAAGCGACGGACGACGCGCCAGCGTCCTCCCCGAGATTGCCCCCGACGAAATGTCCCCCGAAGTTGCCGATGAACTGCTAGAGATGGCTGCGGCAGACGGGCGTGAACTAGGAGTGGACCCCAAATCGGGGAACATGCTGATCGCTAAAACTGGGCGATACGGACCGTACATTACTGAAGTTCTTCCCGAGGGCGATAAAGCCAAACCGCGAACCGCGAGCATTTTCAAAACGATGGACCTCTCGACTGTGACCCTTGAGGAAGCCATCCAGCTGATCAGTCTGCCCCGCGAAGTGGGAGCCGACGCTGAGGGTGAAGTCATCACCGCGCAAAATGGGCGGTACGGACCGTACCTTAAGAAGGGAAGTGATTCGCGGAGCCTCACGAGCGAAGAGCAAATCTTCTCCATCACCCTTGAAGAGGCCCTCGAAATTTACTCCCAACCGAAACAGCGAGGGCGCGGCCCCGCCAAACCCCCGTTGCGTGAATTTGGGGAAGACCCGGTTTCGGGCAAGAAAGTCACCGTTAAAGACGGTCGGTTTGGTCCGTACGTGACCGATGGGACGACAAACGTCACCGTGCCGCGCGCCGAGACAGTCGAGGGGCTCACCGAGGAACGCGCCTTCACCCTGCTGGCCGATAAACGGGCGAAGGGGCCCGCGCCGAAACGTAAGGCCGCCGCCAAGAAACCGGCTGCCAAGAAGGCCACAGCTAAGAAACCGGCCGCTAAAAAGGCTGCCGCGAAAAAGCCGGCCGCTAAGAAAACAGCCGCCAAGAAAACCGAATCATGACGGTTCGTGAACTGGCAGAAATTCTGCAAGGACGAGAAGTCGGGTACTTCATTGCCTTTGAGGGCGGTGATGGGGCGGGGAAAACGACCCACCTGCAGCGTCTCGGTGCCGAACTTGCTGCCGAAGGCGTCCCCGTCGTGACCACACGTGAACCGGGCGGGACGCCACTGGGACGCGAAATTCGCGAACTGGTGATGCATGGGGAAACCAGTATTGATCCTCGCGCAGAGGCACTTCTTTACGCTGCGGACCGGGCCCAACACATTGCTGCAGTAGTCCAACCCGCACTTGCCGAAGGCACCACTGTCATCACTGACCGGTACATAGATTCTTCGGTTGCCTACCAGGCTGCAGGGCGCGGCCTCGCCCCCGAAGATATTCGGGGTCTCTCAACTTGGGCGACGGACGGGCTGCTTCCCGACGTGACCATGGTTTTGGACCTTGACACCGATGTGGCGGTGCGGAGGCGCGGAGCTGACCGGGACCGGATCGAAAAGGCCGGACAAGAGTTCCACGATCAAGTCATCAACCACTACCGACAGGCGGCAGCTGCCGACCCCGACCGGTACTACCTGATTGACGCCGACCAGAACATAGATGACGTTTACGGCGATATCGTGGCGGCGCTCGTCGAGTCGCTGCCAAGGGTCAGCGAATGACCGTTTGGGACGCTGTCATCGGACAGCCTCGCGCCGTGGCAACACTGGAACGAGCTGCCGGGCAGGGGCGCCAAATTGTTGAAGGTCAAGACGGGGCACTCTCCCATTCGTGGCTGATTACCGGGCCTCCCGGTTCGGGGCGCTCAGTTGCCGCTGTTGCTTTCGCCGCCGCGCTACAGTGCACCGGTGAGCCCATCGGGTGTGGTCAGTGCGCGTGCTGCCGCACGACGGTGCCAGGAAATAACTTAGATGTCGCCCAGTTGAGCACCGAAGCGGCGACCATTAGCGTCAAACAGGTGCGTGAAATCCTGGCGCTCGCGCAGAGTCGGCCCACCGATGGCCGGTGGCGAGTCATCATTGTCGAGGACGCCGACAGGATGCGGGAAGACTCAGCGAATATGCTGTTGAAAAATCTTGAGGAACCGCCCGCGCGGACCATCTGGATCCTCTGCGCGCCGACACCGGCGGACCTTCTGGTGACCATTCGCTCCCGCTGTCGCCAATTGCAGTTGGGGACACCCCCCGTGGCGGCCGTCGAAGAGTACCTGCAGCGACAAGAGGGGGCCACCCCCGAACAGGCGCACATGGCCGCCCGCGTATCCCAGTCCCATATTGGCGTTGCCCGCGCCCTCATCCGCGAGCCGGAGCTGCGGGGGCAGCGCGCCAACATGTTCATGTCGGCGCTGCGTGTCGGCTCCGTCGGTGAGGCCGTCCTCGCCGCTGGGAAACTGGTCAAAGCAGCGCAGGAATCCGGGGCGGAACAGCATGCGGCCCGAGCCGAAAAGGAAAAAGCTGTGCTGCTGGCGACGCTAGGCGTTGAAGGACGGGTGCCGCCGGCTTTGCGGGCCCAACTACGGAACTTAGAAGAAGATCAGAAGCGCCGCGAAAAACGGGCTCTGGCCGACGTCCTCGACCGGGTCCTCATTGACCTGCTCGGGTTTTTCCGCGATGTTGTAACGGTGCAGTTGCGGACCGGAGTGGACTTAATTAATCCTGACCTGGCCGACGAAGTTCACTTTTGGGCGGCCAAGAGCACGCCGCAGGACACGTTAAGGCGCGTCCAATCAATTGAACTGGCGCGCCTAAGATTACAAACCAGTGTGGCCCCACTGCTCAACATGGAGTCCCTACTGGTGGCTTTGCACAATCCGGAGGTATCCGCCGCATGAAACGAAACCTGTGGGCCCTGGGCTCACTAATAGTTGCCGGTTCGATCGGCCTGAGCGCTTGCTCCGGCGGAGGTGGAACCCAGACGCTTCCTCGCGATGAAGAAAATGTGGCCACCACCCCCGAAGTTATCCCCGCCGGGTTCGAAGACTACTACGAGCAGTCCGTCGAGTTTTACCCCTGCAACGAAGACCAGGTCTCTATGGAGATGGTTGGCAAACCGCGCGACCTTGAGAACTATGAATGCGCCATCCTCAAAGCCCCCATGGACTGGTCGGACCCGCAGTCCGAAACCATCGAATTAGCTGTCGCGCGTTACGGTCCAGCCGGTCCGAACCTATTCTTCAACCTTGGTGGTCCCGGCGCTAACGCCCTGGAGTCTCTCAGCGTATTTGTTGAGTCCATGCTCCCCGAAGCGGTCTTGGATGCCTACCAGATTGTCGCGGTAGACCCTCGCGGTGTTGGTGCATCCACCCCGGTGCGCTGCTGGGACGACGCGACCCTTGACGAAATGCTCGCCGGAATTGGCGACGAAGAGTGGGCCCCCGGCGAAGAAGCGACACCCGAAGAAATCATTGCCGCCTACCGCGAAGAAAGCGCGGAAATGGCCGCGAAGTGTCTCGAAGAGTCCGGTGAGATCGTCAAATTTGTTGACACCGACTCGGTAACTCGGGACTTCGATATGATCCGCGCCGCCCTGCAGCAAGAGAAATTTAACTACCTGGGATACTCGTACGGCACTGCACTCGGAGCGACTTACGTTGAGAACTTCCCCGACCGTGTGGGACGGATGGTGCTTGACGGCGTCCTCGATCCCGCGACCACGGCCTCAGAACTGACAGCGCTGCAGGCTGCCGGAATGCAGGAGGCCTTAGACCGTTGGATTGAGGACTGCCTCCCAACCAGCGGTTGCCCCCTGACAGGTGACCTGGAAAGTGCTCAGGAACAGCTGAACGAGTTCTTTGCAGAACTGGAAGTGGCCCCGCTAAAAGCGGGTAGTGGAGACAGGAAACTTACCGAAGCCTTGGCTCGAACCGGTGTCATCGCCTCGCTGTACTCTGAAAGTACCTACTCGCTCCTGACCCAGTCGCTCATGTTAGCCATGGAGGCCAAAGACGGTTCCGCACTGCTGTTCCTCGCGGATTACTACAACGGTCGCGCTGCCGACGGAACGTACGACGGCCAGCAGGATGCTTTCACCGCTATCAACTCGCTGGACATGCTGCCCGTGGGAACCCCCGCAGAGTGGGAGGCCGAAGCGGAAAGGCTCAAGCAGGACTACCCGGTTTTGGGAAGCCAATTCGGTTACTCGTCGGCTGCTTTAGAGGGGTGGCCCTTTGAGGCCGCGAACCCGCGCACGGCAGTCACCGGCGAGGGCGCACCCAAGATCCTCCTGGTGGGGACACTTCACGACCCCGCGACGCCCTATTCGATGGCTGAAAGTCTGGCGGAATCCCTCCAGAATGCCGTCCTCCTCACCTACGACGGCTGGGGACATGGCGCCTACACCACCGACGGATCGGACTGCGTAATTAAGACAGTCGACACCTACTTGCTGTCCGGCAAACTGCCCGCCGAGGGCACAACCTGTAAGTAGATAAACAGGGTTTGCCAGCAGCGACCCATATGGGTAAAGTAGCCTCGTTGCCGCCTTAGCTCAGTCGGTAGAGCGATTCACTCGTAATGAATAGGTCGGGAGTT
>CAYFQJ010000058.1:0-7835 GCA_964345205.1 uncultured Actinomyces sp.
GTGCCGACGCGAACACCGTGCGGCTTTTTGCCCGCAGCATGCTCCGTGAAGACGCCGGGCTGCTCTTCCCACTGCTAGACACGGGTGCGTCCGGTGTTCTCGAAGCGGCTCAAGAAAACGGTCAGGTCTGGGTGATCTGGTACGGCACAGACGGCGTTTTAGCTGAACCGGACTTTGCCGACGAGATCTTCACATCCGTTGTCTACAACTACGAAGACGCGGTCTTGTCAACCATCACCGGCTTCGTTAACGGCACGTTGAGAACCGCCCCATATGTTGGCGACTTAGCCAACGGTGGTACCCGCCTGGCCGACTGGCGCGACTACGCGGCTGTTATCACCCCGGAACTTCAAGCTGAGTTAGACACATTAGAGTCCGATTTAATTTCCGGGAGAATAATTGTCGAGGAGGTCGCCCACGTTGGCGGTCCGGACGAGACAGGCGACGACGAGTAACATCCCAACTTTTGCAGCTGCCCCTTTGGGTCGACACGGGTGCGGTCGTCGGTTTCGCTGCCGCATGCCACAATGAGCAGCATGACTGACACAGCCCATAATGGTCCCGCCCCGTCACTGGTGCGCGAAGGTTCCCGTGTGGTGATCATCGGGGGTGGCCCCGGTGGTTATGAGGCGGCGCTGACGGCCGCCCGCCTTGATGCCCAAGTAACTCTGATTACTGACGACGGAGTCGGCGGGGCCGCGGTCCTTTCTGACGTGGTCCCCTCAAAGGCACTGATCGCCACTTCTGACTGGTTTGCATCTGTTGAGTTCGGGGCCGAACTTGGAATCGGCGGACTTTCTCCCAATGTTGACCTTGCGGCCACTAACCGTCGTGTCCTGGCTCTTGCTGCCGAACAGTCGGCTGATGTGGAACAGTCTCTTCTCGACCGCGGAGTGCGGGTTGTGCGAGGGCGCGCAGAACTCCTGGATTCCACCGGAGCCCAGGGGGTCCGGACCGTCAAGTGTGGCACGGAAACTTTCGCGGCAGATTACGTTCTGATTGCCACGGGCGCGGTCCCGCGGGAGCTCCCCGGTTCACCTTTCGATCGGGAACGGATCCTGAACTGGAAACAGCTCTACGGGCTGACCGAAATCCCTGAGCACCTAATCGTCGTGGGTTCGGGTGTGACCGGCGCCGAGTTTGCCGGCGCCTACCTGACACTGGGGGCAAAAGTATCGCTGGTCTCCAGCCGGGACTTGGTTTTGCCCGGGCAGGACCAGGATGCCGCCCAACTGGTCGAGGAAGTTTTCCGCCGTCGCGGTATGAATGTCTACGGGCGCAGTCGAGCCGCCCAGGTGCGTAACGTCGGTGATGGTGTCGAAGTTGAACTTGCCGACGGAAGAGTTCTAACCGGCAGCCACTGCCTAGTGGCTGTTGGTGCCGTCCCCAATACTGAAGGTGCGGGCCTGCGTGAGGCCGGAGTCGAACTGACAGTATCCGGTCACATGCGTGGTGACCGGGTCTCTGGCACAACGGCCTGGCGCGCCTACGCAGCCGGGGATTGCACGGGCATATTCCCCCTCGCTTCGGTGGCGGCACAGCAGGGCAGAATCGCTATGGGCCACGCCCTCGGTGACTCAGTTGAAGTGCTGAACGTCAGCGGTATCGCCCAAACAGTTTTCACCTCCCCCCAGGTAGCGACGGTGGGAATCTTAGAGAACCAGGCTGGCGCCGCCGGGGTGCCGGTGCGCAGCGTCCTGCTTCCCCTCGCCCGGAATCCGCGCGCCAAAATGCAAGGAATGACTGATGGTTTCGTCAAACTTGTGGCGTCGTTGGAGGACGGCGTGGTCCTGGGTGCCGTCATCGTCGCGCAGCGTGCGTCCGACCTGATCTTCGGCCTCACAGTTGCGGTCAATCAGCGCCTCACTGTGGATCAGTTGGCGGCGGCCTCAACGGTTTATCCGTCACTCTCGGGCTCGCTTACGGAGGCGGCGCGAATGCTTCATTTCCCCCCAAAATTCAGTGCAGAAAGATAAGAGACAAAAAATGAGTCGTGTACAGAGAACCTACCGCAGTGGCTCCGCCATGATGCGTGGTGAGCAGATCCCGTCGAAAACGGCTGACGCTCGGCTGTTGCGCAACCGCCATCAAGATCCCTGGAGGGTCCTGAGGATCCAATCAGAGTTCGTTGAGGGGTTCGGGGCTCTAGCTGACCTGGGGCCCGCCATCAGCGTTTTCGGTTCCGCTCGAACTAAACCCGGGACACCGGTTTATGAAGTGGCAGAGGAAATCGGGCGGCTCATCGCCGAGCGTGACTTTGCGGTCATTACTGGCGGAGGCCCGGGTGTGATGGAAGCGGCCAATAAGGGTGCCGCCGAAGCGGGAGGCACCTCAGTCGGCCTCGGGATCGAACTTCCTCATGAGCAGGGCATGAACCAGTGGGTCGATTTGGGAGTCAACTTCCGTTACTTCTTCGCCCGCAAAGTAATGTTCGTCCGTTACGCATTGGCTTTCGTGGTGATGCCTGGAGGGTTTGGCACGCTTGACGAACTTTTCGAGGCGCTCACCCTGGTGCAGACTCACAAAATTGGGGCCTTCCCCGTGGTGCTGGTGGGCTCTAAGTTCTGGGCGCCGCTGGTGGATTGGATCAACGAAGCCCTGATTGAGGGGGGCCTGGTTTCCCCTGAGGACAATCTACTTTTCTCTGTCGTCGATACGGCCGAAGAGGCCGTCGAGGCGGTCTTCAAGCAGATTGATGAGCGGGGCGTTCAAGAGCTCTGAACAGTGACAAACGGCAGCTCCTAGCCAATTTGTCAGCGTTTTGGCGATAAAAGCGCTAGAATGGGGGAGTGAGGTATTCGGCCCGCCCGAATACCGGCCCTTTGTCGACCGACAGTTGGGGCCGAAAATAGATTAGGAGTTCCACTAATGGCAGCGATGAAACCTCGTACAGGCGACGGTCCTTTAGAGGCAACAAAAGAGGGACGCGGAGTCGTTATGCGTATTCCCTCTGAGGGCGGTGGCCGTCTGGTCATCGAACTGACCCCCGAAGAAGCCGCCGAGCTGGCGGCGGCACTGGCTGGCGCCGTATAGGACTCTTTGCGATCCGCTATTTGCGGACTGCCACCTCCACTCCCTCTCCGATTGGCAAGAGCACACATGTGAACTGGTCCGATTCGAGGAGGGCGCGAGTCATTTCCCGCATGATTACGGTGTTCATGTCTCGTCGTGCCGGGTCGGCAACGTTGCCGTGCCACAGAGCATTGATCACCACCAGCAGACTGCCTCGCCGCAGCAGACGGGCGGCGTGATCTAAATATTTCGGCACTTCGGCGGGGGGACCGTCGACGACGACCATGTCGTAGGCACCCTGCGCCAAACGGGGCAGCACATCTAAGGCACGGTCATTGATGAATCGGGACCGGTGCGAAGCCACACCTGCCTTGCGAACCGCCGCGCGGGCGGCTCGTTGGAACTCGGGTTCGGGGTCAATTGTTGTGAGGACCCCGTCCGGGTTCATCCCCTCAAGTAACCAGAGGCTCCCCACACCGGCGCCAGTGCCGATCTCGACGACGGCCCGCGCGTCTTTCGCGGCCGCCAGAACGCGCAGCAAAGCCCCGGTACCGACCGTGACCGGATCAGCCCCCAACTCCAGGGCGATCTCTCGGGCCGCGGCAGTCAGTTCAGGTTCGGTCTGGTACTGTTCACAAAATTCCCACGACTGCGCTTTATCTACGGCCACGCTATTGCTCCTTGACTCTGGACAGGCGGCGCGTGCCACCCGATTCTTAGCCAGTGTAACGCTTCTGTCGGCCCAACTCAGATTGGGGAAACACTCAGGGAGCGGCCCGCCAGCCCCCGAGCGTGTTTAGCTAAACCAGCAGCTATCGTTTGGAACGCAGCAGCGGCCGGGGCTTCCTTATCGCCAATCACTACGGGAACGCCGCTGTCGCCGCCCTCGCGCAGAGCAATATCGAGGGGGATCTGACCCAGCAGGGCAACGGGGTAGCCCAGCTGCTTGCCCAGGCGGTCGGATACTGTCTGTCCGCCGCCGACCCCAAAAATGTCCAGACGTGAACCATCGGGTTGCGTCAGGTACGACATGTTTTCGATGACCCCAATTACCCGCTGTTGAGTTTGAGTGGCGATCGAACCGGAACGTTCCGCCACTTCGGCTGCCGCCACCTGGGGGGTGGTGACAATCAAAACTTCGGAGTTCGGGAGTAGCTGCGCGATTGAAATGGCGACGTCACCCGTGCCCGGGGGCATGTCCAAGAGCAGGACGTCCAGGTCACCCCAGTACACGTCGGCGAGGAACTGCTGGAGGGCACGGTGCAGCATGGGTCCACGCCAAATCACTGGTTGGCCCTCGGGAACGAACATGCCGATGGAAATAACTTTCACACCGTTGGCACCGATCGGGGGAACGATCATCCCGTCGATTGACTGGGGTTCGGTCGTGATCCCCAGCATGCGCGGCAGCGAGAAGCCGTAAATATCGGCATCGAGGACGCCGACTTTCAATCCCTGTTCGCTCAGGCTTGACGCAAGGTTGGCGGTCACCGAGGACTTACCGACGCCGCCCTTACCGGAAGTTACGGCGATGATCCGCGTCAGAGAATCGGGTTGGTTGAATTGGATTTCCCGTTCTTGATGGCCGGTGAGGAACTCGCGGAGCTCCTTTTTCTGCTCATCGGTCATCACCCCCATGTTGACGGTCACCGACTTGACGCCCTCGACGCCCAAAACTGCTTTTTCGACGTCGCTGGTGATCGTGTCACGCAGAGGACAACCGGAGGTCGTCAAAAGAATATTTACCGTCACCGAATCGCCGTCAATATCAATGGAGTCAACCATTTTCAGATCGGTGATGGGTTTCTTGATTTCCGGGTCCATCACCGAGTCAAGTGCTGACAGGATCGCAGATTCTTCAAGTGCCATGCTCCCCATGGTAGGCGAGAAACCCGCCGACTCCGCACACTGTTCATCGGCTACGGGCGAACACGGGATATTCCCCGCGGCCGGTCAAGGCAAGTATCCTGGAGAGAAGACGCTGGAGGTAACAAATGTCAACTAATACGCCCCGCCCCTCAAAATATCCCACGATGCCCACCGGCACCGAAGTTGCCTCTTACCGGGAATACGAGCAGGCGGTAGCGGCAGTCGACCTGCTGGCCGCCGATGACTTCCCAGTTGCGAACGTTTCAATTGTCGGTTCCAACCTGCACATGGTGGAGCAGGTGGTCGGCAAACTAACCCCGGGCCGGGTCGCAATGGCAGGTGCCACCAAGGGGCTGACCTGGGGGATGCTCCTGGGTCTGTTCACACTGGTTCTGGTCCAAGATGCCCCACCTTTCCTCCCCGTCCTCGCCATCCTTTTGGGCGTCCTCTTCGGCGTGTTTTTCTCCGTCGTTAGCTGGAGTTTGAACCGGTCGCGCAAGGGCTACGCCGCCCAGTCACACATGGTCGCCCAGCGGTACGCGCTCCTAGTCTCCGAGCAAACCGACCGCGCTTACAAGCTGCTGCAGGGTAGCGCCGGTAACTTGAGTCGCAAGCTCCAGCAGCGCACACGAAATCGGCCACGATCAGGTGTAAAGGCTTCCACCCATTTCGGTTCGCAACCGCATGAGCAGCCGAAGTTCGGTGTGCGCCTCGGGGACAGCCCGGAGCGTCCCGCAGCGCCGTCTGAGGTCAAAAAAGTGCAGACAACCGAGGCCGTCGAGGCGGTTGTGGCGGACATCGAAACCGAAATTGCGAGTACCTCCGCAACCGCACCCGAACGTGGCTCTGAGGACAACTCGGAGTCGAAGAACTAGCGCTGAACGCCGGGCCCGAAGCGAGGCCCGAACCTAGGCCCAGAGTTCCGCCATCCAGTTTTCCACGTCCTCAATTGTGCGCGGGATGTCCTCGCTAAGTCGGCGCGCGCTTCCGTCCTCGGTGATGAGAATATCGTCTTCGATCCGCACGCCGATCCCGCGGAACTCCGGCGGTACGGCCAGGTCGTCCTCGCGGAAGTACAGTCCCGGTTCGATAGTGAAAACCATCCCCGGCTCCAGTAGGGCGTCCTGGTACATTTCGGCGCGTGCCTGGGCGCAGTCGTGAACGTCCAAGCCCAGGTGGTGACTGGTGCCGTGCGGCATCCAGCGGCGGTGTTGCTGCCCCGATGGTCGCAGTGATTCGGCAGCGGTGACCGGAAGTAGCCCCCACTGTTCCAAATGGCTCGCAATGACTTCCATGGCGGCGCGATGCACGTCCCTGAACCGAGTATTGGGTTCGGAACAGATGGCCAGAGCGGCTTCGGCGGCGTCCAGAACGGCTTGGTAAACCTTGGCTTGGGTGGGAGAGAAGCGGCCCGAGACCGGCAGGGTCCTGGTGATATCTGCCGTGTAGTGCGAGTCGACCTCGATTCCTGCGTCCACCAAAATGAGGCTCCCGGCGGGGACGGGCCCCGAGTTGTCGATCCAGTGGAGCGTATTTGCGTGGTTGCTGGCCGCAGCGATGGTGTCATACCCCAGGCCGTTGCCTTCTTCTCGGGCCACGGCGGCAAAGGCGCCTTCGACGACCCTTTCACCGCGGGCGTGGTTAGAGGCTCTTGGCAGCGCGCGGATGATCTCATCGAAACCCCTGTGAGTGGCGTCCACGGCCTTTTGCAGTTCCGCGATCTCTTGGGGATCTTTGCACAGTCGGATCTCGGAGAGGTGTTCCAGCAGCGCATCATCTTGAGCGCTGGCGTCCTCACCCGCGGGCATTCCGGCTTGCTTTCGGACGCTGTTGACCATGACCTCAATATTTGAGTCAACATTGCGCAGCGTTCGCAGACTTACCTGGCCCGCATCTTTGGCGAGGGCGTCTGGAAGTGTGTCGATCGGCGCGCATTTGAGGCCCGTGAGTTCTTCCATCTCCTCCAATGAGGGTCGCGGGCCGACCCAGAATTCGCCATAGCGCGAGTCGGCATAGAACTCTTCTGAGGAGCGTGAGGCCCGAGGTTGGAAGTAGAGAACCGCGGTGTGAGACGTTTCCTTCGCGGCTGTTCCGTCCTCATCGTCAAGATTTGGTTCGAGGACGACCACAGCGTCGGGTTCCATTTCGCCGCCGAGACCGGTCAGGTGTGAAAAAGCGGAGTGCGCCCGGAATCGGTAGTCAGTGTCATTGCTTCGAACTTTGAAGCCACCTGCGGGGATGACGAGCCTTTCGCCCTCGAAAGGAGCTCCCGCACGTCGATGCCGGTCCGGCAAATAGTCTGCGACCTCTTGGCGGGGGCCGAAGTTAGAAGTCCTCTCACCCCACTGGGACCCCATAAAGGTGCGGAAATGATCCGAGTCCGGCCGGTGGGATCGATTGTCTCCGCGGGCTTCGATTGGCTGGGCGCCATCAGCTTCGGTTTGCGAATTTGGTGACACAGAAACTTCAGAATCTTGGTTACTCATGCTCCCATCATGGCACTCCTTACTCTTTCCCAGCCACCCGATTATGCTGGGACCAGAGAGAAGAGGTTCCGATGACGACAAAGATGAGCCGGGTCGATGGCCACGCTCACAGTTCAGCTTCCGATGGTTCCGACCGGCCGGCGCAGCTGGTGCGCCTGGCGCAGCACGCGGGTCTGGTGGGGGTAACAATCTCGGACCATGACACTTTTGCCGGCTGGGACGAGGCCACGCAGGCAGCCCACGAAACCGGAATGGGGTTGCTACGCGGGGTGGAACTATCGATGTCTTACCGGGGCAGTTCCGCACATCTCTTGGCCTATTTGCCAGACCGAAATGATCCCGGACTCAAGGGCATCATGGAGCAAATACGGGAGGGGCGACGCACCCGTACCCGTCGGTTGGTCGAAAATATTTCGGTGGACTTTCCACAGGTAACGTGGGAAAAGCTGCGTGCCAAACACCTCGATG
>CAYFQJ010000059.1:0-7752 GCA_964345205.1 uncultured Actinomyces sp.
CGTCAAGGTCAATGTAGTTGGGAAGCGTCGCGTTCCCAGCAAGCCTGAAAACAACTACTTGCCAGCGGGAACGTAAGTCGCGAACGAGAGAGACGTTCTGATTGTAAAGAGAACGGTTGACTCGAACCCTGTAGGCCGAATCGTCGAAAGCTTGGAGGAGGACGGCTCCCATGGGGTCGTTTTCGAGTTCGGTGCGGACCTGAAGAGTCAAGAGTTCCCTGGTGGCGCGGGACAGGTCCGACTCTAAACGGTACCGCTCCCCCGCTACGCCCTCGAACGCCTGGTCTTGACTGCGCGGGCTCGCAAGAGCGATCTCTGAACCGTCTAGGGCTGCCTGTGCCTTTTCCTTGAGGACCCTTGACTGTTCCGGTCCTAAAAGACCGGAATCGGCCAGCTTGAGGCCATCACCTGCCCTTTTCACGAGGTGCCGGTTAAGTGACGCCTCCGTCGAGTTGATTCTTCGGTGTAAACGATCGACACGGTAAGCGAAACGCCACAGCAGAAACGCGGCCCACAGCAGAATTATGGCCGCCGCGATAATCAGCGCAATCCACCAACCCATCAGAGCCTCCCTTTCCCTAACTTGCTCCGAACCAGTTCATAGGCAGTTTCGGTTGGATGCGGTTCCCCAGAAGGCACCACGGCTTGGTAGACAGAAAGGATCCGATCCGTAACAGTCTTCCAGTCGAAGCGCGCTGCCGCGGCCTGCCCAATCCGGGCGAGTTCCGCGTTCGCATCAGGATTATCCAACTGTCCCAGCAGCGCAGCGGTGAGCGCCTTTGAGTCGCCAGTTCGGAAGAGCACCCCAGATTCACCCTCGTCAAGAACTGAGACAAACGCTGCGATATCTGAAGCTACCACGGTCGTCGCCGCGGCCATCGCCTCCACGAGGACAATCCCGAAGGACTCCCCTCCCAGCTGGGGCGCAACGTAAATTGTGGCGCCTTTCAACAAGCTCTGCTTTTCTTCGTCGGTAATCTCGCCAAGAACTTCAACGTTCTGGGGATACCGTTTTTGGAGGGCGTCGATCGATTCGCCGTGCCCCCGACCTGCGACCAGAAACCGGGCGCCAGGATACTTTTCGAGGACGGGTTCACTACTTGCGGCGAAAACATCCAAGCCTTTGCGGGGCTCATCCAAGCGTCCCAGGAAAACAACCACCGGTTTGTCGTCTGTGGCTTCCCATTGGGGGATCGGCTCAGCGGCCGCGAATGCCTCAGTGTAAACGCCGTTAGGAATGATGACGGCATCGCCTGCGTGGTGCTCAATGAGCGTGCGGCGCGCCTCGTTCGAAACGGCGATGCGTGCACTGATGCGTTCGAAGAACGGGTACAGCAAACCTGAGGTGAGTTGGCGGACAACGGACCGGTCGAGCGAAGCGTGAAAAGTTGCCACGACGGGACTGTCGGCGTTCATAAGTGCCAGCAACCCGAGCGAAGGACTGCCGGGTTCGTGAATGTGGATGACATCAAAGTTGCCCTCCTTCAACCATTTTCGCACTCGCGACGCCACTATCGGTCCGAAGGATAGCCTGGCGACGGACCCATTGAAACGGATCGGAATTGCGGAACCGGCCCCCACAAACCATTCTGGGTCGTCTTCAATTTCCCCCGGAGCCAGAACAGATACCGTGTGTCCGCGTCGGATCAGTTCCTCAGTCAAGTCCCGAATATGGAACTGAACCCCGCCGGGGACATCAAATGAATAGGGGCAAACAATACCGATCTTCATAGCGCTGATTCCTCCTCAGCTTGCTGGTGTCGGCTTTCTGCCCGCGCCAACCGGGCCGGATCCAAGTCCGGCAAGAACAATTTTTGCATCATATGCCAGTCAACAACCCCCGCTTGCATTGCGGGCTCCACTGCCGCCACCCAGGCGCGGGTAAGGGCTTCAACTTCCGACTCGCCGGGGTTAAGTTCGGGAACAGCAATAGGGTCGGTGAAATGTGCTCGGATCTTCCAGCGTCGCCCATGTTTTTCGTAAACGATATGCCCAGCGATGAGGGGTCGTCCCAATTTGAGGGCAAGCGCCGCCGGGCCAGCGGCGACCAGAGCTTCGGAGTCCCCCAGTGTAACCTTGATACCGGAACCTGAGATGTCACGGTCGGCCAGGAGCGGCACAAGCAGTTCTCGCCCTTGAACCTTCTCGACCAACTGGTCGAAGATTTTTTCTCCGGGGCCAACTCCGAGAATTTCCATCCCAATGGATTCGCGAAAGTCGACGAACTTTTCGTAGAGCTCTGGCGGATCGAGTTTCTCGGCGACGGTCACGATCCCACCGCAGTTCTGACAGAACCAGGCCCCCGCCAAATCCCAGTACCCCGAGTGGGTCAGCGCCAGAACGACCGGGCCGTCCTTCATCAATTGCCGAGTCTGTGCGGCCTGCGGATAGTTACAGGATGTCCGCAGGTACTCTGCTTTCCACCCGCTGAGTGAAAACTGCTGCGCGAAGCAGCGAAAATACGAGGCCACGGCCTGACGAACTTCTTTTCGGCTCGGCTGCTTCCCGGTGAGCCGGGCCATATTGCGCCGTAGCTGCTTCACGCTGGGTCCGTTACGGACCGCTACAAGGCTACCGATTCCTCCACCGACCGCTGCTACTAGATCGGGGGGAAGTTTCGGAATTATCCTCCAGGCGACCATGTAGAGATCAGAGATTTTCAATTGGTTTCGGCCTCTTCAAGCTGCTGGCGTCCAAGTTCACGGTGTACGACGTAGATTCTTTGGAAGATGGTGACCGTTGAGGCGAAGGCAACCCAGCACATCCCCACAGGGAACAACCACTCGGGGAAACCGAAGTCGGTGAATCCGGCGCAGACGAGGGCGATGATCAGGCGGTCGGTGCGTTCGGCGATTCCGACTTTGGCGGTTACGCCAAACACTTCCGCTCGAGCGCGGACGTAGGGGACGATGCCGATTACTGCCATGCAGATAATTCCGGCGATGATTGTGACGGTTCTGATTGCGTCGTCAGGGAGACCAACAATTGCCCACCAGAGAAGCGAACCAAAAACAAATGCGTCGGCGATGCGGTCCATCGTCGAATCGAGGAAGGCTCCGAACTTGGTGGAGTTATTGGTGATCCGCGCCAGAATCCCGTCGACAGAGTCCATGAACAGAACCACGCCAAGCAGGATTCCGCCCCATGCGAGTATTCCCCTGGCGATCATTCCGACTGACAGGCCGATCACGATTAGAGTTCCTGCGATTGTGACCATATTGGGTGTGACTTTGAGGGCGCGCAACAGTCTTGCGAATGGGGTAAAAATGGCGGAAGCCACCGAACGACCGTGGTTACCGAGCATCAATCTCTCCTTGGGGCCAAGCGGCGGCCAGTTGACCGCGGGTCTCTTCAATCAATTGCGGTAGCGCTTTCATCTGTGCGACCAGTGGGAAGAAATTCGCGTCTCCAACCCAGCGGGGAATGACGTGCTGATGCAGATGTCCCGTTATTCCCGCCCCTCCGGCCTCGCCCTGGTTCATTCCCAGGTTCATTCCTTCGGCTCCGAGGGTGGCCTTGAGTACCTGCACTGCCGTCGCGGACAGTTCCGCCAGTTCGTTCCGTTCGGTCGGGGTCAGATCCGTGAGGTCGCCAACGTGACGGTACGGACAGACCAGAAGGTGTCCCGAGTTATACGGAAATAGGTTCATTACGACATAACAAGTTTCGCCGCGGTGAACCACCAACCCGTCGCTGTCGCTAACTTCTGGCGCGCGACAAAAAGGACAGGACTGCTCCGTATCGTCCTGAGGCTTTTCTTCGCCACTGACGTACGCCATCCGGTGTGGTGTCCAGAGCCGTCGCAGTCCGTCCGGCGCGCCGGCGAACTGCTCTGCAGGTTCGAAGCTGGTCATTCTAATTCGGCCGTGTTCTTTCGCGACTGTACGTGGGCGACTATGCGCTTGACTGCATCATCCACCGGAACACCGTTTTCCTGGTCGCCGTTGCGGAAGCGGAACGACACGGCACCGGCCTCTTTGTCCTCGCCGCCGGCAATCAGAACGAAAGGAACTTTTTCTTTCGACGCGTTACGGATTTTCTTTCCGAACCGGTCATCGCTGGTGTCGACCTCAACGCGGATCCCTTGGGCGCGTAGCTTCGCGGCCACTTCTTCAAGGTAGCCCGTGAATGCGTCGGCAACCGGGATGCACTTGACCTGCACCGGGGCGAGCCACGCAGGGAAAAGCCCCGCATAGTGTTCTAAGAGGATCGCAAAGAAACGTTCGATTGACCCGAAGAGGGCGCGGTGGATCATCACTGGCCGTTGACGGGAACCATCAGGCGCGGTGTATTCCAGGTCTAGCCGCTCTGGTGTGTTGAAATCCAGCTGAATGGTCGACATCTGCCAAGTACGGCCGATGGCGTCGCGGGCCTGTACTGAAATCTTCGGCCCGTAGAAGGCCGCGCCGCCCGGGTCATCCACCAGTTCCAGTCCGGACTGCTGCGCAACTTCGCGCAGGGTTTCGGTGGCCTCTTCCCACAGATCATCGGTCCCCACGTACTTCTCCGGGTCCTTGGTCGAGAGCTCCAAGTAGAAGTCTTCGAGCCCGTAGTCGCGCAGTAGGTCGAGGACGAACCGGAGGACTTCGGAGATCTCTTCGCGCATCTGGTCGCGCGTGGTGTAAATATGCGCATCGTCCTGGGTGAATCCGCGTGCTCGGGTGAGTCCGTGAACAACGCCGGACTTTTCGTAGCGGTAGACAGTTCCGAACTCGAAAAGGCGCATCGGGAGGTCGCGGTAGGAACGTCCCTGGGAGGAGAAAACCAGTGAGTGCATCGGGCAGTTCATCGGGTTGAGGTAGTAGTCGACCCCCTGGCGAGTAATCTCACCTGTTTCCGCGTCACGTTCCTCATCGACATGAAGGGGTGGGAACATTCCGTCTTTGTACCAGGCTAGGTGGCCGGAACGTTCGAAAAGTTCTCCCTTAGTGATGTGCGGTGTCGTAACGAACTCATAGCCGCCCTCGACATGTTTACGCCGTGAGTAGTCTTCCATTTCCATGCGCACCATGGCGCCCTTGGGGTGGAAGATCGGCAGACCTGAACCGACCTCTTCGGGGAAACTGAAGAGGTCCATCTCGTGGCCCAAACGGCGGTGGTCGCGCCGTTCGGCTTCAGCCAAACGGTCGAGGTAATCTCGCAGGTCCTGCTTAGTTGGCCATGCCGTCCCGTAGATTCGTTGAAGCTGCGGGTTCTTCTCTGAACCGCGCCAGTAGGCCGCTGCTGAGCGCTGCAGGGCAAAAGCATTCCCGAGAACTCTGGTGCTGGGAACGTGCGGGCCACGGCAGAGGTCTTTCCACGCGACTTCGCCATTGCGACGAACGTTGTCATAAATTGTGAGCTCAGTGCCGCCAACCTCAACTGAAGATCCGTCCTCATCTGTGGAACCAGATTTGGTTTCAACCAGTTCGAGCTTGAAGGGCTGGTCGGCAAGTTCGACCCGAGCTTCTTCTTCGGTGACGACCCGGCGCCGGAAGGTTTGACCTTCTTTGACGATGCGTGCCATCGCCTTTTCTAAAGCCCGCAGATCTTCTGGCGTGAACGGCACATCGACGCCGAAATCGTAATAGAAGCCGTTTTCGATGGGTGGCCCAATGCCCAAATCGACGTCCGGGTTGACCTGTTGGACTGCCTGCGCCAATACGTGTCCGGCGCTGTGACGCAAGATCTCGAGTCCCTCAGGCGACTCGATGGTTATGGCCTCAACAGTCGCATCGTTGGGGACCTCTCGAAACAGGTCGAGCGCTTCACCGTCGACACGCATCGCGACCACGTCGCGGCGTTTTCCATACAGGTCGGTTCCCGTTACCCCCGATTCAACTGTGGTGGGTACGCCGTCAATAGTCAGATTCACCGATGCCACAACTGGTCACTCCTCAATAGTTTTACGGCGAGCAGAGCCGTCACCGAGTTTCGTCTACCCGCCCATAATAGGCGCACTCCCCCGTTCACAGTAATCCGTGCGAGGGCGCTGACGCAGGCTAGCTCTCGACGCTGTCCAACCGGTAATGTTTTTGGAACTTACGGAAATAGTTGAGCTTCTGCAGCCGCGCCGTCAGTCGACGCTTGATGTTGGTCTCAACCGGCGATTCGAGCGGATTGTAAACTTTCCCTGCTTCGATCAACTCACGCGCCTCAGCAACCAAACTTGCCTCAGTAACGTACTTGTTAATGAGGGCCGATGGCACCAGCGAGTACAGCGACGTCTCACCCGCGTCCGCCGGCGGAACTTCCTCGTGGGCTACCAGGTCCCGCGCCATGACATCCATCGGGTTAACCCCGGCGGCACTCACATAGTAGGAGTTGCGTCCGATCCGGGGGTTGACCTCAAAGAAATATGGTGTGCCGTCACGCGGGTCAATCTTGATGTCGAAGTTCGCGAAACCGCGGTAATTTGCTTTGGACAGCAGGCTTTCGGCCTGCTCCCACAGTTCGGGGTATTGCCGGGTGATCATCGCCACCGGATTCCCAATCATGGTCGGTGTCGGATCTTGCAGCAGCACTTGCGCAGCCGCCCGCATTGTCACTGTTTCCCGGGAATCAACGTAGAAGGTCAAGGACCGAACATAGGTGTCGTCACCAGGAATCAGCTCCTGCACCAGGAACCGGTCGTCAAAACCAGCGTCCCGCAGAAGAACCCACAGCTGATCTAGTTCTTCGGGCGTATCGATGAACCAGATTTTTTTCTTGCCCGGGAACGAGATTCTTCCGTACGCCTCGCCAGAGGACGCCTTCGCAACCACCGGGAACGAAAAGTCGATGACGGGAGCTTCCCAGTTTTCAGGGTCCGTGAAATCGACGACGACTGTTTTCGGTGTAGGGACACCCGCGTCCTCGCACAGCTGGGCAAAAGAATCTTTCTGACACAGCAGTTCCACGGCAGCCGCCGAGGGAACTGGGAGGGAATAGTGCCGATCTAAGTCCTCGAAGTTACGAGTGATGAACCCGATATTGGCGTCCGAGTTCGTCAACAAGACTAGCTCTCGGTGCTGATACACGGCCGCGATCCCAGTAAGAACTGCCAGCAGCTCCTCATCCGAAGCACGAGCAGGGATACGTTCGACGCTAAAGATCTCTGACTGAGTGATCATGTCTACCGGGTCGCTGGCGAGACAAATACTGTTAACCCCGAAAGCTTCATAGCATTGGAGTCCTAGCGCGTAGGCACCCACGTCGCCGCCTATAACGACGGGCTGCACTTTGTCGAGAACCGAGAAATCAGCGGACACAGTCACTCTCTTCATACCGAGGAACAACCCCGAATTGGAGTTGCAAAGCCCGATCTTAGCAAGACTGGCGACCTATCGGTTGATTCGATTGATAGGTGACCTGACTTACTTGCCGGTGGCAAACAATCTTCCGAAGTTCGGGCAGTAACGCCGCCAGGTCCGGCCGCGAAATCGGCGCTGGTCACTCGGCGTTGAGCGACTTGGATCGGGTCGCGAAAAGTTGATCTTCAATGTCACCACTGGCTTTCCCGTAAGAGAGCGCTTCACCGGTATCCGAGTCGATTAGATCCATTTCCCATTCCGGCAGAAGCCCCACACTACATGCACCAGAGCCGCAAACGCCCCCCGCACAAAAGTGGCAGGGCCACGGTCCGGATGGCTATAGCGATGGCTACAGTCCCCCAAAAGTGGGCCAGAATCAGGACATGAAAACACCGCCCAAACCATAGTGTTCAAGCGGCCAATCTCTTGGTGGGCGATACTGGGATCGAACCAGTGACCTCTTCCGTGTGAAGGAAGCGCG
>CAYFQJ010000060.1:0-263 GCA_964345205.1 uncultured Actinomyces sp.
AATAACGTACCTGGGAAGTAGGTATCTTGAACGTTTAGAGAACCGACCGGTAGGTCAGTTGGCACCGCTGTCCGCCTCGGCGCCATCGCTTTCAACGACCTCTTCCACAGCTGGGCGCAAGTTCCGCAACATCACCCAAGTGAACCAGGCTCCCAACGCAAAAAGCGGCAAGCCGAGAGCCAGCTTCGCAATCCCTAACGGTGCCACCATTTTGGCCGCATAGAGCGGCCACTGAACCGCCAGCCGAAGATAGAACACGGCGA
>CAYFQJ010000060.1:352-669 GCA_964345205.1 uncultured Actinomyces sp.
CGTCGGTACAGAAGCCTTAGATCGGCCGAACGCATCCAACCCGAAGGTAAATCCCAGAACACCTGCAGAGCCCAGGCAATGAGTGGTTGACGAATCAGGACGGAAAGCAAAAGAACCGTACCGGAAACCGCGTTGGTCACGAGTCCCCACGCGTAATAGTTCTCGGCCTGCCCTGAACTTGCAGCCCAGATGACTCCGATTACAACGCCAAGCAAACCGCTTGCCGCCTGCGTCAGGGGCTGTCTTTGGATCAGTCGGACAAGGCAGAAGAGCACCGACACACCGGCTGATAGGCCAACTGTCCACCACATGTTGCT
>CAYFQJ010000060.1:708-7461 GCA_964345205.1 uncultured Actinomyces sp.
AAGACGACGCCTGGAAGCAAAGATTCGATGGCGCCCCTCGGGCCGCCAATTGCATCCGCCAATGAAAAGTTTTCCGCCGCCAAGACGGACGCTAATTTGTTATTTGGCTCTTTTTCGCTCACCGTCACACCACCAAAATCGAATATTTAGGGTTCATGATCTGGGGGGAACCTTCCCGGTCACTGCCCACTGTTCCCTGCGCGCTGACGTAGACGCCCGTCCTCAAGCCGGGGATGGTTTTTCGTCCCGACCAGGTCAGCCACACCCTTGCGGTCATGTCTGACAACTCCACAGAGTAGTTGCCCTCAACGTCAGTTTCGATCCGATCGATGCGACCGATAACCGTGACCTTACAGCGTGCCTGCAACTGGCATATTGGGGTGTAGTTGGGATCAGCCTCAAGGAACTCGCGCCCCAGTCTGCGCAGGGTCGCGGCCCGACGCCGCCGATCGATATAGCCCACGAACTCAGTTGCTGTCCGCTTCGGTGGCGCGCCGTTCTCGCGGCAGCTTCATCGGTAAGGACTCAAGTCGTACTCGCGGTTCGGACCCGCGGTGAACAATAAGTTGGTCGATAATCTCATCGCAGAGTGCTGCTTGCTCTTCATCACCTGCAGCTGCGGCCCCCTGGATATCGATTCGAGCGACCCAGCGCGGACCCTCCACACCGATGACGCGCATCGGCGACATTCCCTTCCCCCCGTTGGGGAGGGTCAAGGCCGCAACAGCTTGCAGTTCGGTGCCGTAGCGTCCTTCAACAAACTCGACGGTGCCACCGGCTTTGAGGAAACTCTGCTCGATCTGCTGCGAGAGCTCGCTCCAAACACCACCGGAACGCGGGGCTGCGGCGACACTAACTTGAATGCCTGAAGTGCCGACGACCAGAAGAATTCTGCGAACGCTGACCTTATCTGCCTCGAATTGAGCCCGCAGCTGCATTCCCGGCACGGACGGAACATAAAGAGAACCCAGGTCAACGTATCCGGAAGGAGCTGGTTTCCCCTCAGAGTCGCGCGGACCAGGGACGCTCACCGGGATGTCTGATTGCCCCGTAACTTCCTGAGCCTCAGCTTCGACCCGGGCAGCGTCTTCCTGTCTTTTTCGATTCCTTTTACGTCCAAAAAAAGTCACTCTATTCGGCCCTTTTCAAAAGTTCGCAGTGAAATCTCAAGCAGCACAGTCTGTGCACACTGGTAATCCATTACCGTCCAGGAGTGCCAGCTGTGAGGAATGGTGCACCAGGAAGCATTCAGCGCAGGTGAACTCGTCCTCTTGGGGAGGAACGACAGTAACTGTCAACTCTTCTTTAGAGAGGTCAGCACCAGGAAGCTCGTAGCTCTCGGCGGCCTCGTTCTCATCTTCGTCAACAGCGTTCGAACCGATGTCAGAGCGGCGCGATTTCAACTCTTCGATCGAGTCCTCGGCGATGTCGTCATCGTTCTTACGCGGAGCATCATAGTCAGTAGCCAATGGAGTCCCTCTCCTACCTGTAGGCCGTTGCCACGGCCCAAATTTAACTAAGCGTGCGCCGGGATAATAACACCTTGAGGGCGCCAATGCCACGCGTTTCTCGGAACACACCGCCACTCCCCCGCGCAAAACATCGGTAACTTTGACAACATAAGTATGGAAGAGGAGGCGCTGATGATCGAACTGGAGTTCCTGGGCAGGTCTGGAGACGCCCACAGCGTAATTTTCACCGACGCAGACGGCGAACGTTACCGGGTGGCAGTGACGGATGAGCTGCGCACAGCGGTGCGCCGCGATCCAATCGTCACCGAGGGGAAGCTACAAACGAAACCGACTGACGTTGCTGTGCGGCCCGCCGAAATCCAAGCGATGCTCCGCGAAGGCCAGTCGGCCGCAGAGATCGCTGATCAACACGGTGTCCCCCTCGATTCGGTTCTGCGTTGGGAATCGCCGATTCAGGCAGAGAAGGCATGGGCCGTTGCTCAGGCGAAGGCATCAACCGTTGGGAACGACCCGGACTCTCCGCTTTTGGAAGACTTGGTCATCAATCGCTTGGCCGCCCGCGGAGTCGATCACAATTCACTTTCCTGGACGGCCTCGCGTCATAGCCGCGACCCCTGGGAAGTCACGTTAACCTTCATTCAAGGTGCCGTAGAAAGAACCGCCTCCTGGTCGATCGGTAGCGACGGCAGCGGTCTTGTCGCCATCGATGAGGAAGCGAATTGGCTAACCGAGACCGCTTCCGGGCCCGCACCTGTTTCTGCATTCCCCCCTCCGCTTGCCAGTAACTACGCGGATGCCGACTCCGAGTCTGAGCTTGCCGAGATCGAATCTTTGCTGGACCGCGCCAACTCGCAGCGGGGCCGTCGTCAACCGATCCTTGACGATTATGACAGTCTCGACGAGGACGAAATCCGCACCAAACCGGTGGCGCCGTTCTTTGCGGCACGCGTTCAGAGTGATGGAATCGCGGCGGCCCTGGCGGCCGAGACCCCCGCAGAACCAAAACCGAAAAAGCCCAGTGCGGCGCGGGGCCCTCACGACCAAAACTCAACTACCGCAGAAACGCCTCAACCTTCAGACGGCGATTCGCCAGAGGCTGAAGGTCTGTTCGAAGTTGCAGATGAGACGGCGGGACCGCCCCCGGGGAAGAACCGAGGGCGCAGACGTTCCGTTCCGTCTTGGGACGAGATCGTCTTCGGAACACGCACGGACTAGATCGAGTCGCCCTCCACCACTAGTTGGCCGCGATCCACAGCGAGGCTACTGTGCCAAAGTCATGAATGGGACAAGCATCTCGGCATCAGTGAATGAGCCGTGAACGCCTGGCATTGCGATCATCCCTGGCGAATGTTGCCTCGAATCGACGACGACGGTATGTCCGTCCAACAGCACCACGGCGTCGCCGAGCAGTTCCAGCCCGGGGCCGGCACCAAAGACCGCTGCGTATGCGTCGGGAGTGATGACGCGGGCCCCCTCCCCGAGGTAGTCCCTCCACCGTAACTGAGCGGCCGCAGCTTCTCCCGGGACCGCATGCACGTGGACAGCGCGCCCTTCGCCTGCGAGGACGCGTACACCTTCACTCAGTACCGGCACTTCGGCAATGTCTATCCTCTTTTCGACGTCGATCATGCCGTGGTCGGCGGTGAGTGTGACTGTCGTATTGCGTGGAGGTTGGCGCAGGAACTTTGCCAGTTGGGCGTCAAAGCTCTCCAACTGGGCGATCCACTCATCCGAGTTCACACCGTAGGCGTGCCCAGTGTGGTCGATCTCTGACCAGTACAGGTAAATCATTGACGGACTCTCCTCGGCGATTCTGCGCGCCGTTGTGAACCGTCCTTCCAGGTCGTCGACCCCGAAAAAATCGGCACCCCGCAGGGAAGCTCTGGTGAGTCCAGAATTTTCAAATTTTGGTGTCGACACCACGACCGGGCGAAGCGACGATGCTTGGAGTTTCTCAAAATACGTTTCGCAGGGCTGCCAGAGCGCGGGGTCGATCCCTTCAGTGAAATGGAGGAGGTTGAAGACTTCGTCCTCCTGAGCCACCGAATAACCGACCATTCGTGTGGCGCCGGGAAGCTGCCCGGTGGACAGAGCTGTGAGGGCCGCTGCGGTCGTCGACGGCAAGCAGGTGTTGATCACTTCGGTATCAACAAAATGGCTCCGAAGCGTCTGGGCATGTCCACCTCTAGATTGCAGTGGTATCCATCCGAGGCCGTCCACAACAATCACAATTTGTGACTGGTTGGCCGCCACCGGAATCTTCTTTTGGGCCCACCCGGTCCCCTCTGCCCCGCTCGCGGCGATCGCAGATTCTAGGACCTGCCCCAACCATGGTGATTCCACGCTGCCCCCTCAAGTGTCTAAGTTCCCATTCTAGGGGAGCAAATTGGGACTGTGGGCTCAGTGGGCAATAATGGGGAGCATGAGCCGTTCGAAACACACCGCAAGCGTTAACCCCAATGAAAAAATCGAAGAAATTGACGTGTCTGCAGAGATGCGCGGTTCGTTCCTCGAATACGCCTACTCGGTCATCTACACACGTGCACTTCCTGACGCGCGCGACGGGCTGAAACCTGTGCAGCGGCGCATCCTGTTTCAGATGGACAAGATGGGGTTGCGTCCTGACCGCGGACACGTGAAATCGTCCCGAGTTGTTGGCGACGTGATGGGTAAATTGCACCCCCACGGCGATACGGCTATTTACGACGCACTGGTGCGGCTGGCGCAGCCTTTCAATTTACGTCAACCCCTCGTTGATGGTCACGGAAACTTCGGGTCCCTTGACGACGGTCCAGCGGCGGCTCGTTACACAGAGGCACGGCTTGATCCGGCGGCTCTGCTCCTAACTGACCAGCTTGACGAGGACACCGTCAATTTTGTTCCCAACTACGACAACCAGTTCCAACAACCCGAAGTTTTGCCCGCAGCGTTCCCGAACTTGCTGGTCAACGGGGCCTCGGGAATTGCGGTCGGAATGGCAACGAACTTGCCGCCACACAATCCCGGTGAGGCCCTGATGGCGGCCATCCATCTGTTGGAGAACCCGGACGCCGACACGGATGAGCTAATGCAGTTCATTCCGGCCCCTGATTTTCCCGGCGGTGGCGTCATCAGTGATTTGGATGCGGTCAGAACGGCCTATGAGACCGGCCGCGGTTCTTTTCGGGTGCGCGGGCAAGTCTCAGTTGAGCGCATCTCGGCCCGGAAGACGGGGTTAGTGGTCACGGAACTTCCGTACATGGTCGGACCGGAGCGAGTCATTGAACGAATCAAAGATGCCGTTTCCTCCGGAAAACTCAAAGGAATCTCCGCCGTTACTAACCTGACTGACCGCCACCACGGTTTGCGTCTAGTCATCGACGTGAAGTCTGGTTTCAACCCTCAGGCCGTCCTCGAGCACCTCTACCGTTTGACACCGTTGGAAGAGTCCTTCCCAATGAATGCGGTCGCACTGGTAGATGGGCAACCTCAAACACTGTCGCTACGAAGGATGCTGCAAGTCTTTGTGGAACACCGTCTGACCGTGACGCGTCGGCGCACCGAGTTCCGCCTCACTCAGCGGCTAAACCGGCTCCACCTAGTTGACGGTCTTCTGCGCGCAATCTTGAATATTGACGACGTGATCACCATCATCCGGTCCAGTGAGGATACCGCCGTGGCACAGCAGCGCCTCATGACCGCATTCGATCTCACCGAGACACAAGCGGATTACATTTTAGAGCTGCGCCTACGCCGACTAACCAAATTCTCACGTCTAGATCTGGAACAGGAGCAGAGCTCCCTGAACGACGAAATCGCACAGCTACGCGAGATCTTAGCGTCAGACCAGAACCTTTCAGATGCTGTGGCAAAGGATCTGCGCGCCGCGAAAGATCAGCTAGTTTCGCCCCGCCGCACCGCGCTCCTGGACGGTTCAACCCAGGCTGTGACCGCGAAGTCTGCCGAAGCGTCGGTTCCTTTAGAGATCGCCGACGAGCCCTGCTTGGTTATTTTGGGAGCCAACGGGACCTTACTGCGCGTAGCAGGCGATGAACCTCCCGCCACAGAACCACAGGCAACAGACTCCCTATGGCGCACGTACATTACCTCCACGACCCGGTCGCAAGTTGCGGTGATTACTGATGACGGCGTGGCCCACCGTCTTGATGTAGTGTCACTGCCGCCACTGATGCGCACCCCCGGCAGTCTCAGTTTGGCCAACGGTGTCCCCGCCAAGGAACTGATCACCTCGGAGCGGCCGATTATCGGTGTTATCCCTCTAGATGTGACGGTCGCTGTGGGCACGGAGCTAGGCGTCGTGAAACGTATACGACCGGAGCATCCGGAGAACAAAGATTCCTGGACCATCATCAACCTGGAAGAGGGCGACCGGGTCGTCGCGGCGGATACCTCCCCCGATTCAGCCGACCTAGTTTTCATTACGGCAGGGGCGCAACTGTTGCGTACCCGCGCTGATAAAGTCAGGCCACAAGGAATTAACGCCGGTGGTGTCGCCGGCATTCGTTTGACTCTTGATGACCGCGTGATCGCTTTTGGATCATTCGTCGCCAACGATGAGGCAACGGTGGTTACTGTCGCTCAGGAGGGCGGAACTCTCGCCGGGACGGCGTTCACCAGCTGGAAGTCGACACCTTTGGAACAGTTCCCGTACAAGGGGCGCGCTACGCAGGGTGTACGTTGTCAGCGGCTCCTCAGAGGTGAAGACTCTCTGGCCTTGGCTTGGGCAGGTGACCACACCCCCCGGGCGCAAACCGAAACCGGTCATCCGGTCGATATGCCAGACAGTGACGAGCGTCGCGACGGATCGGGCAGCCCAATCCATGCCGCCGTTTACAGTATTGGCTAGTGCCGAATCTGGTGGGGCTAAACGTCGAGGGCGAAAGTGTGCGTTTCGAAAGAACGGATAAAGCCCATTTCGCCGTAGAAGGCTTGGATTCCATCGTTTTCAGCGCTACCGATACCGGTCGCGACGCGCCCCATACCGTCGTTGCGCTGGGCGTCCATCGAATGGATCAGCAACGCTTGCATTACGCCAGTTGTGGAGGCTGAGCCGTCAACCCCCATCAGGTCTATGTAGCCTTCTTTCCACCCGAGGACTTCCCAGTCCTCCCGGTAGGCGCTCACCATAACGAAACCGACTACGTTCGGGCGGTCACCCGTGACGTCTACTGCCGCGAATGACCATTCTGGAACGAAAAAGTCCCGCTGGGCGAACCATTGTTCCCGACTTTGCAGGTGGTCGCCCTGTCCGCGTTCGCGTAGACGGTTAAATAATTTCCTG
>CAYFQJ010000060.1:7471-7720 GCA_964345205.1 uncultured Actinomyces sp.
ACGGATCTCTTGGTAGTGAGATAGTTCGGGGATCTCGGGAAGCGAGAGGAGGTCACGTCGAAGCTCAAAAGTGGATCGAAAACGGGTGAAACCGTGACGTTCGAGCTGCTCTTCCATCCCGGATTGCCCGGCATCGACGTTCACGAAAATTTTACCAGTCCCGCGGGACGAGGTTTCTTTTAGCAGCGTTTTGGCGGTATCAACCTCCCAGGTGACAAGGTGTTCACCTAAACCGCGGTGGCGGTATTC
>CAYFQJ010000061.1:0-7682 GCA_964345205.1 uncultured Actinomyces sp.
ATCGGTCGTCCACACGGAACCGTTATTGCGTAGGAATGACGCTCCGGCGGACTCTTCCCCGCCGAAACCTAAGGAACCGGCCAGCAGTCCGTCGACGAAATACTTGAAGCCCACGGGGACCTCGAAAACGTCTCGGCCAATCCCGGCGCCAACGCGGTCAATCAGTGAGGAAGAAACGAGGGTTTTCCCGATCGCGGCGTTCGGGGACCAGCCGGGGCGGTTCTGGAACAGGTAGTCGATTGAAACGGCGAGGAAATGGTTCGGGTTCATCAGGCCGTCGGCGGTGACAATTCCGTGACGGTCCGAGTCCGCGTCGTTACCGGTGGCAATGTCGTACGGGTACTCACCACGAACGTCGGGCCGCATCCGCTCTAACAGTGACGCCATCGCATAGGGCGAGGAGCAGTCCATCCGAATCTTGCCATCCCAGTCCAGAGTCATGAAGCTCCAGTGAGGGTCGACTTTCGGGTTGATGACCGTGAGGTCAAGACCGTACCGTTCCCCGATGGCACCCCAATAGTCCACTGACGCACCGCCGAGGGGGTCAGCACCAATACGGACCCCGGCATCGCGGATTGCGTCGAAGTTAATCATGTCGTCAAGTTCGTTGACGTACTGGCTGAGGAAATCGTAAAAGTGAACGTTGGGCGCCTGGGAAACTTCAGAAATCAGGGTGCGAGGCACGGAACGCCACGGTCCCGCCAGCAGCTCGTTGGCGCGCTTCGCGATCCAGGTGGTCGCATCGGATCCGGCCGGGCCGCCCGTTGGGGGGTTGTATTTGAAACCACCATCGGCGGGAGGGTTATGCGAGGGCGTGATGACAATTCCGTCGGCCAGTCCCGGTCCGCTCTGGCGGAGGGCGTAGGGCGCACCGTTAGCTTTGAGGATGGCGAGGGAAACGGCCGGTGTGGGTGTCCATGAACGACGAGCATCGACGTAGGTTTGGACACCAGCGGCACTGAGAACTTCGAGGGCAGTGCGCCACGCTGGTTCTGAAAGGGCATGCGGGTCGGCACCCATGAAGAGTGGTCCGTCCGTACCCTGCAGTTGGCGGTACTCGACGATGGCGGCCGTAGTCGAAACAATATGAGCTTCGTTGAAGGTTCCGCTCAGTGAAGTTCCGCGGTGACCGGAGGTACCGAAAACGATCTGCTCGGCAGGGTCCTCGTGGTTGGGGACCCGGTCGTAGTAGGCCCCTAGTAGGGCATCAACGTCAATTAGGTCGCTGGCGGCAGCTAATTGGCCGGCTTTTGCATGCATGGTCGCTCCTCTTACTCTGGGACCTGGTCCCGCGCGACCCATAGTAGCGACAAAATTTCTATCGACGCGACAATGTCCGTTTCGCGGTTGCGACCTCCAATGTGTGGCGTAAATCGGGCTCGCCACTGCAGACGGTGATGGCGGCGAGTCGCGGTTACCCGTAGGATAGGGGCATGGGAAAAGCTAGTCGCCGCAAGAAAATTAATCGCCAACATCGTGCTCCAATTCCTTTCGTGAGTCGTCCCTTCGAGGGGCTTGACCAGGAAGTGCAGTTGGTGGCGATGCGTGAAATTATTCCATGCGCCACCCTCCCCGCCCGTACTACCGCTGAGCACGGGGACGTTGCGTTCGAATTTGTGACGCTTCTGCCCGATGGTGTGGGCGCCCTCGTCCGTGGGGACGGCCAAATTTTGGTGGGTCTGCAGACCCGAACCAACTCGGGCGACCTGTCACATGACTTGGCGGGTTCGTTGCTGGCGGCAATCAAAGCTAAGAACACCGGGCAGAGCGGCACGGTCGGTTTTGACGTCCGTGATCCAGCCCCGCGACTGCAAGATCTGATTGTCAGCGCCGAAACACCCATGGACCTGCGTGAAGATTTCAGCTTCTGGTTCGACGCTGAAGAGCTCGCGGATACGGACCGCCAGGCCGCTCTAGAGCAGAACCGCGAAGACATGGTTCCCACCGAAGCGGTTCCCGGCACCGACGGCATGTTCTGGTGTGCCATGAACAATAACTTCGTGCGCTACGTGACCGATATTGACGAGGACGACCTTTTCACGGCGCTCGCTCGACTGCAGGCTGGCGGCAAAGCGAAGTTGGGAGAAAAATCCCAGTTCGTCGGCGCTTTCCGTTCCTGCGGGATCGCCATCCCGGTTTTCCAGGTGGACCCGGAACTGACGGCCGCGCAACTGGCCGAACCTGCCGAGTTGCTGGTTGCTGACCTGCAGGCGGCGCTCGCGGACAGCTCCCCCCTCACCGAGGATGAGAAGCGCTCCCGGGCCGGCCTGATTTCGCGTCAAGTTACGGTCCGTTAGTCACATTTTGCTATGCGGTAAAAGTTAGAAGGTGGTGTGGGTGGACAACGAGGGCGTTGACGGTCCCCAGCGGGTCGCTGTTGTGATCCCCTGTCGCGATGCGCGCAATACGATTGCGTCAACGGTTCGCGCCTGCCGTGCCATTCCCGCAGTCGACCTCATCGTGGTTGTTGATGACGGTTCGAATGACGAAACTTTGCAGGCGGCCCGCTCGGCCGGTGCGGTGGCAGTGCGCCACTCAGTGCAGCGAGGTCGGGCTTCCGCCATGGAAACCGGGGTGAAGGTCGCAGCGATGCGGGACCGGTCCGACTGGCCCCCGCGGCTAGTGCTGTTCTTGGACCAGGATCTGGGCGACTCGGCAGTGGAAGCGACCGGTCTGGTCGACGCGGTCCTCAGCGGTTTAGCTGACTGTGCCATCGGGGTCCCCGCTAAAGCTGTTCCCAGTGCGACCCTGGTTTCTGCAACCAAAGGCGTGCGGCGCACCACCGGTTGGGAAACAAGTTTTGCTCTGTCAACTAACCGCTGTTTGACGCGCGAGGCCGTGAACGCCACGATGCCGTTCTCAAGCGGTTGGGGGGTCGACGTTGGAATGACTATCGATCTGCTCGTCGAGGGCTATTCGTTGGTTGAAATCGTCTGCAATTTCCATCATCTGGCTAAAAGCCAGTGGAAGCAGCAGCGTCGAGCTCGCTACTGGGACACGTGGGTGGCGGTGCGGATGCGTCGGCTGACCCGTCATCGCGTGCCGATTTCCCGGCGGATAGCTGCGAGCAGCCAGCAAGTTGGTAAGCCGTACCAAATGGTTTCGTCCGGACCCGTTCCGTAATGGTCTCCCTTCGAACCCGCCTGGGGCTAATTAGCCAGGGGCGAGCCGAAAGTGGGACCATTCAGCACAGAATTAGCCGGCGCGTCGTAGCCTCAGCGAGTTCAAGACGACGAACACTGAGGAAAACGCCATAGCTGCCGCCGCGATCATCGGGTTTAGTAGCCCGAGGACGGCGAGGGGAATAGCGGCCACGTTGTAGAAGAACGCCCAAAAGAGGTTCCCCTTAATGGTGCGGAGCGTTTGGCGGGAAATTTTGATGGCCCGCCCGGCCGAGCGCAAATCAGAGTTCACCAGCGTAATATCCGCCACCGCCATCGCCGCATCAGTGCCCGAACCCATGGCGATGCCGACAGAGGCCTGCGCCAAAGCCGCCGCATCATTGACGCCGTCACCAATCATGGCGACGGTTTTCCCCTGAGCCTGCAGATCCTTGACCACCTGCTGCTTCTCATCGGGAAGCACCTCAGCCCGGACCTCGGTGATGCCCACCTGCGCGGCCACATACTTCGCGGCCTGGCGGTTATCCCCAGTCAGCAAGATTGGTTCAATCCCCATGGCTTTCAGTTCGCTGATCGCCTCGGCCGAAGTCGGCTTGATGGTGTCCCGCAGGATCAGGATGCCTTTCACCGTTGCCTGCTCGAAAGTTTCCGGAAATTCTCGACGTTCAGTGGCGACACTTGGCGCTGTCGTTTCCGTCAGCGAACGCCCCGTGACCTCAGCGGTATAGCCGGCGCCCTCGATCACGCTAACCAGTTCCTCATCGGTATGAGGTTCCGTCAACGTCAAAGTGGCGGTCTCAGTTGCCAAATTGACTGTGGGTTCGACGCCCGGAAGTTTCTTCAACTTCCGTTCCACCCGCCCCACACAGGACGCGCAGGTCATCCCGCCCACATTGACCTCGACTCGCAGCAACTGCTCGTCCGGACCGGCCAGCAGTTCCTCGACGGCAGTTGACACTGCGGTTTCTTCCCAACCGTCAACTTCGACAACGGCCACGACCGTCGCCCCCGAGGCTTCGGCCGCCTCCTGTTCCTCTTGCAGGTCGGCAGGCAACTCTAAACCATGATGGCGCAACCAACCGGGTGCTCCCACCAGAATTAGTTGCTCATCAACCAGGCCGGAAACTCCCTGTCCCGCGTGGTTAGTGAAACTTGCGGCGTCCTCAAACGCGTCCTCAACAGCGGTTTCTGCTGCCGATTCAACGATGGCTCGCGCCAGGGGATGTTCCGAGTGGGTTTCCACTGCCGCCGCCAACTGCAATAGAGCGCTATCGGCCGGGACGGTGCGTTCCACAGTGAGTTTCCCCGTGGTGATCGTCCCCGTCTTATCTAAAGCCGCAGTGTTGACTGTCCGGGACTGCTCGAGAACTTCGGCGTTGCGAATAATTATCCCCAGCTGACTGGCGCGACCAGATCCGACCAGCAGGGCCGTGGGGGTTGCCAGACCGAGGGCGCACGGGCAGGCGACCACCAGAACCGCGACTGCTGCCGTGAAAGCTGCTTCTACTGAACTGCCGGTCAGTAGCCAGACGCCCAGTGTGATTAGCGAAATCGCAATGACGATCGGAACAAAAACGGCGCTCACCCGGTCGGCTAGGCGCTGCACGGGAGCTTTGCCGGCCTGCGCCTCCGTGACCATCTTCCCGATCTGCGCCAGAGTTGTTTCGGCGCCGACACGGGTCGCCCTCACCGTCAAGGAACCCCAAGTGTTCAAGGTCGCGCCGGTGACCTCGTCCCCGGGGGCCACGTCGACCGGTAAGGATTCGCCGGTTAGCAGGGACGTGTCGAGGGCGGAACTTCCCGCCACAACTTCACCGTCAGTGGCGACCTTCTCGCCTGGGCGGACCAAGAACCGGTCACCCACCTGCAGGTCAGCGGCGGGGATTGTGTTCTCTTCCCCGTCGGCAGAGACGACGGTAGCGGTTTTCGCGCCCAAAGTTAGCAGCGACCGCAGAGCGTTACCGGCGCGGTACCGCGTCACCGCTTCGGCCCAGCGTCCCGCCAGGAGGAACACCACGATCATCGTGGCGGCCTCGAAATACAGTTCGGCGCCCTCGTGGTGGCCGCGTGGAATGAAAGTCATCGACATGCGCATGCCGATCACCCCGGCGCCGCCAAAGAACAGCGCCCAGTAGCTCCAGAGTGATGCCGCCGCGACACCCAAACTGACCAGAGTGTCCATATTGGCTGTACCGTGGCGGGCAGCGCGAAGTGCCCCAACGTGGAAAGGCCACGCGCCCCACGTGACGACCGGCAGTGTCATCGCCGCCACGACCCACTGCCAGCCGGGGTATTGCAGCGCCGGAATCATTGACAGCAGCATTACTGCCGCCCCTAAAGGTAAGGTCACCAAGAAACGACGCTTGATGTCCGCCGCGCGCTGATGAGCGTCCTCGCCCACGCGGGGAGTTGAATCGTAATGGTCCGGTGCCGCATCGGTCGCAGGCGCAGTGTCGTTTTCAAGATCTGTGAGTTTCATGAGTACCTGGGCCCAATCTCGTTAGGATCAAAACGGGGAAGTCGTCCCCCTCGGGGGGCGCTCTAAACGTCGCGAGTAATTGCCGTCAGTTGGTAGCCGGCCTCAGCCACCGCATCACGCAGCGCATCGTCATCCAGCGGCGTATCGGTGAGGACGGTGACCTTAGAGGTGCCGTCCTTGACCAGAATGACCTCGACGTTCTTAACGCCGCGGATTTCTTCCAGTTCTTCGGTGACGCTGGAAACGCAGTGGCCACAGGTCAGCCCGGTGACAGAGAGTTCAATGGTGCGATCAAATTCGGTCATGTTCAGCAACTTTCTTTCTGTTGTAGTGCGCAAATCAAGATTTCACCAGGCGAGCAACGGCCGCACTGGCTTCAAGGATTTTATCTCGCTGGGCGTCCTCGCCCTCTTCGGCAGCACTGAGAACACAGTGCGTCAGGTGGTCCTCCATGAGTCCCAAAGCAACCGAGTCGAGGGCGCTGCGAACAGCTGAGATTTGGGTGAGAACATCAATGCAGTACTGATCTTCGCTCACCATTCGCTGCAAACCGCGTACCTGCCCTTCGACACGTCGCAAACGTTGCAAATACTGTTCAGTTTCTTGTGAATACCCAGCCATACTTCCCCTTCCCTCATTAGCTAACATACCCCCCGGGGGGTATGCGGGGGCAAGAGTTTTCTGCGAACAGCCGCATTCTTCCCTAGACTAAACGGCAAGAGCGCCGGCACGGTCACACCAGAATGGGGGGCGGAAAGACAGTGGTCATCGACAATCCCTTACGCCGCGTCCCCGAAGCATTCCCCCGGACGTTCCTCTGGCGAAAACTCAGCCGCAACGTCGGCCCATTCGTGCGGGCCGCCACCGCCATGACCATCGCCATGGCTACTCCCGCCGCCCCGCCAATTCGCGCCCAAATGCGCGAACGGGCCCAATGGGTCGGCAAGGACGCCGTGGAACGGCTGCAACAAACCTACTTCGATAACCCCGGCCTCGACACCCTCACGGTTCGTGAACTGACCAAAGTGGGACGCGGAATCTCCCGGATCGTGCGCGGCTACCTAATCATGAAGATCCTGTCCGGGCGTGATCGCGACGGTTCAGCCCGGCACAACTTGGAACTGATGCCACGCCAGGGATATGACTCACTGATGATGTCCGGCTTGGCCATTGGCACTGCCGCGGGAACTTTCACCGGCGGCCAAGTCGGCACCCACCTGTGGTGGGACTCGAAAAATCCACAGGTCCGAGTTCCTGAAGACCACCCGGTTCCTGGGGTTCGACGGTTCCGCGCCCCTAAATCACTCACCGATATGGCCGCTGATATTGACGACCTCTACTGGGCGGGCGCTTACGGTCAGGCCATCAAAGTGACGCGGGTCGGCGAGGGCGAAAATCGCCGCTGGTTGGTGTCCCTCCCTGGAACCGACCACAGCAGCTGGCGATCAGAACCGAATGCGGCCGATATTGAAGCCAACTTCAGGGAAGAGCTGAACCTACCCTCAGCAATTCGCCGCGGCACCATCAAAGTTATCCGCGATGCGATGACCATTGACGGGGTGCCCGTTGACGAACAACCACACGAACCGGTGCTCATCTGCGGTCACTCGCAAGGAGGGATGATCGCCGTTGCGCTCGCGGCCGCCGAACCGGCCGAAATCGGTCTGAACGTGACCGGCGTGATTACTCTGGGATCACCCACGCGGCGCCGGAAAATTCGACCGGACGTCCAAATGTTAGCTGTGGAGCACTACCAGGATGTGGTGCCCGCCCTCGACGGGTCCCCCCGAAAAGTGGCTGATCAGCGCGTGCTGGCAAGTCGCAGTTTGAACCGACCTCGGCAGGGTGCTCTCTTCTACGCGCACTCGTCCTCCACATATACGGAAACGGTTAACCAGTTGGAACGGCAGGAAGCGGTTGTGGCTTGGGGGCCCACCGGGCGAGTTCTGGAACAGTTACAGCAGTATTTGCCACAGCCAAGTGAACCGGTCCGCGTCACTCACCACTACACGTGGCAGCAGATTGACGGCGAAGTTCCCGACCTGGGTCCGCTCGACCTGTATTTCGAAATGGCGACCCCC
>CAYFQJ010000062.1:0-7656 GCA_964345205.1 uncultured Actinomyces sp.
ACGAACAGGTGGTGCGCTCGGACCTGAACCTGCGGTTCCCGGCGGGAGTCTCGAACTGCATCACCGGGCCGAACGGCGCGGGGAAAACCACGTTGGCACTAACCCTGGCGGGACTGCTGGACCCCGTGGCCGGAGAAGTTTATACTCCCGCCGGTGCCCCCCATTCTTGGGGCAGTCGGGAACTGCTGGGACGTTTGGGGCTGGTGTTCCAAGAACCCTCGTACCAGTTCGTCACGAATACCGTCGCTGCGGAACTGGCTTTGGGCCCGGAACTGTCAGGAATGGATGACGTTCCCGGTCGCGTGGAGAGAATGCTGCAACGGATGGGGCTGGAACATTTGGCGGCGGCCCACCCGCTGAGCCTCTCGGGAGGGGAAAAGCGACGTCTCTCTGTCGCGACCGCCCTCATATGCGCGCCCGAAGTCCTCATTTTGGATGAACCAACCTTCGGACAGGACCGGAACACGTGGGGGGTGCTCGTCGAAATCTTGCAGTCACTGGTTGCAGAGGGGACGACAGTCATCACCATCAGTCACGACGTGGCTTTCGTGGAGGCGATGGCCCAGGTGGCGATTACTTTGGACACTCCGGACGAGGACGCAACCGAGGCCGAGGCCGCCATAGACCGGGCCCCGGCGACCGAAACCACCACAGGGAACGAACGCCCCAACCTGCTGGAGCGGACAAACCCGCTCATGCGGATGCTGGCCCTGCTTATCCTGACAATCCCCCTCTTCGCCAGCCTCGACCTGGTGAGCGCGACAGTCGCCCTCGTTTTGGAGCTCCTAATTCTTGTTCCCCTCGTGGGACGAAAAATCCTGCGGCTATGGCCGATCCCCGTGATGGCCCTCCTCGCGGCCGGGTCGATGCTGCTTTACGCGCGCCCCGGCGGGACCGTCTATTGGCAGTGGGGTCCAGCCTCAATCACGGCGAACTCGGTAGAACTGTCAATCGCGGTGGCCGTCAGGGTGCTGGCCATTGCGATCCCGTCGGCGGTCATCATCGGGGGGATGCGCCCCACGCCGGTAGCGGATTCGCTGACGCAGGTCGGCAAATTTCCGGCGCGGCCCGTCCTCGCGACACTCGCAGGTTTCCGACTGATGTCCCTAATGTTTGCCGACTGGCAAGCGCTGCAGCGGGCACGCCGTTCCCGCGGTGTGGCTGACTCGGGCAAACTGCGAGGTTTCTTCCGCAACTCGATCGCCCTGCTCACCTTCGCTCTGCGCCGGGCCGGGACCCTCTCAATCACCATGGAGGCACGCGGTTTCGGAGCGGACACACCCCGCACTCACGCGCGGCAAAGCCGACTGCACCCAGTTGACGGCTGGCTGCTTTTGGTGGCCGCACTGGTGCCAACCATCGCGATCATCAGCGCCATCGCCGCTGGAACTTTCCGCTGGTTTGGGATCTGAACAGCATGCTGATTCTGATCGATGGTCCCTCCGGCGCCGGGAAAACAACACTGGCCCACCGTTTCACCGGATTCAGGGTGCTCTCCCTGGACAGCTGGTGTCCGGGTTGGGATGGTTTGGCGGCCGCCAGCGAAATTGCCGCCGACCTCATTTCGGGCCGACGGGACAACTATCCCCAGTGGGATTGG
Source organism: uncultured Actinomyces sp. (assembly GCA_964345205.1). Classification (GTDB taxonomy): domain Bacteria; phylum Actinomycetota; class Actinomycetes; order Actinomycetales; family Actinomycetaceae; genus Scrofimicrobium. The sequence continues at coordinate 1,601 of CAYFQJ010000062.1, forward strand.
GAGAACAATCGCGTCGCCCAGCTGGTCCCCGTCGACCGGAACGAAAACTGGGTGATTGAGGGTTGCGGGGCGATCACGCCGGAAACGGCCGCCGCCGCCGACCTGTGCATCTGGGTTGATATCGATCCGGAAGTGGGAGCGCAACGCGCCGCGAAACGTGACGGTGATGCCAGTTGGTGGCCCGGCTGGCACGAACAGGAACTGGAACACTGGAGGAAAAACCGCCCGTGGGAGTTAGCGACTCTTTACCAACATTCTGACGGCGACGATCACCAGGAAAACGGCAAAGAAAATATTCGCGACTATCGGCGACACCAGGTGGGCGACTTGGGCCCCCAATAAAGTGGTGGTGCAGGCCGAGAGGCCCACAATGGCGGCGACCCGCAGATCTAGATTTTTCCGCAGCAGGTTCGGGATGCTCCCACCCAGGGCCGAGGGGATCATCATGAGCAAACTGGTCCCTTTGGCAACCAGGTCAGAAGCACCGAAAAGCAGCATCATGGCGGGCACCACAATGATTCCGCCCCCAACACCCAGCAGTCCCGAAAGTGTTCCCACCAGGAAACCGACGGCGACGAGGGCGGCAGCCGTCACCCAATTAATTTCCAGGGTCGCGTCGCGTGAAGGCACCGAAACGAAAAGCATTACCGTCGAAGCGATCATGAAGAGGGCGAAGAAACGCTGCAGGTATTTGGAGCTGATCCGGCTGAGCAGCCATGTCCCCAATTGCGCACCCGCCAGTCCACCAAGAGCCAGTAGGCCGCCTGCCACCCAGGAAACATCGTGCCGATAACTGAGAACGCCGACCAGGGCGAGGGGAACAATGGTGATCAGCGAGGTTCCGGAGGCCAAACGCGGGGTGAAACCCATGATCGCGATGAGTCCCGGAACAATCAAGATACCGCCACCGACACCGAACATTCCCGAGAGGAAACCGGCGCCTAAACCAAGCAGTATCAACAGAAATACCTGCACGGCGGACTCCTACTCGGTGGGTAAGTCAGCCGGTTCGCAACCCGAAAGTACGCGGTTCAGGGCGGACCTTTCGGATTCGGTGACTGACAAACCCCAATAGTACTTCACGGCCACCTGGCGCAAAGCGAAGTCACAACGGTTTCGGGCCGGGAGCCAGTCATCAGCAGCAGATGCGCCTTTGGCGCCGTTCGTCGGCCCGTCAACTGCCAGCAGATTCAGGGGGTCGTTGGCGAACTCTTCCCTCTGCGCGGGGGTCCACTCCCACGCCCCCGATTTCCACGCATCGGCGAGGGCCACCACATGGTCGATTTGGACTTCGGAGGAAGTGTCTTCACCGCGGATGAACTGGATGGTTTGGCCCGTATACGGGTCCAGCAGCACGCCGCTTTCAACGATGCAGTTGTGGGTGCCGGGCCGGTATTTCACGTCGTCGAGGTCGCGGCCGAGGACGTCATTGCGCGTATCGCAGCCGTTGCGGTCCACATCGGACCAGCGCGGCCCGAAATCATCACGGCTATATTCGGGACCGGCAACAACAGTTGTGGGAAGTTCGGCGAGGGCTTCGGTGGCCGGGGTGGGTTCCGCCGGTACCGACGTGATGGCAACGAAGATCGCGTAGAGGATCGCGACGATCACACCGACGAGCAGTGTTTTGGTGGAACGTTTCATGACTGCATTCTTTCCTGGTCTCCGGCGAGTGGCCAACCCGTCCTCGTCCTCCCTGTGAAGAGCCGCCGAGAACTGTGGAAACTAGAACCCCAGGGTTGGGGGAACCGCGAAAATACCCGCCGGGTCTTGAGTCCGCACATTACCGACGGCGCGGTTCACCGGTTGCGGCTCCAAGTGTGCCGGAGGAATCTCGTCAAGCAAAATCTGGACCTGGTCACGGTTCTGCAAATCGGGGTCCAGCCAGTCATCCCAACGGTCCTCCGGGACGATCACCGGCATCCGATCGTGGATGTGTCCGAGGGCGTCAGTGGCGACGCGCGTCACAATGGCGCAGGTGGCAATGGCCGTTCCGTCCTCAAGGTGGTGAACCTCGTAAATACCGGCCATCGGCAAGACCTCTCCCGGTTGAGAAAGGAAATAGGGGTCCTTATTGGTCCACTCGTAATAGCCATTCGCGGGGAGCAGGCAGCGACGCTTCTGGCTGGCCGTCCGAAACGAAGGTTTGACTGTCAGCGTTTCGGCGCGCGCGTTAATGAGCGGACGGAACGACGGTTTCGCCCACGTGGGCACCAAACCCCACTTTTGCAGTGTGAGGACGCGCGGCTCGGCGCCGACGACAGAACGGATCCACTGGCTGGGAGCCTGGTTGTACGCCGGAAGGTGTTCGCCCTCCAAAACGTCAATATCGAAGAGGGCGACCAGTTCATCGTCGGGAGTGAAAAGTGAGAAACGGCCACACATAGTCTCAGGCTACTCGCTGCTGGGCGGATTGGCAGCGGACGGGTCGCCGTCCTCGGCAACCCCCGTATTGGCGGGGGAATCAGTGTCGGCGGGGGAATCTTCGGCGTGCTCTAGCCGGGCACGTTCGGCCACCTGACTCAGAACGCTGGGCAGCGTCCACCCCGTGTGCTGCGGCAGCTGCCAGCGGCGCCAGTGAGCCAGGACGGTGAAAGAAGTCCCCACTATGGTCGCGGTGAGAAGTCCGGCCTCGGGCAAACCCATTTTGTACATGATGACCATGATTGAGGCTGAAACGATCGCCGGGGGCGCGGAAAGGGTATTGCCGCCGAAAACCGTCGGAATGTTTCCAGCGGTGATGTCGCGGATCATGCCCCCGCCGATGGCTGTGGTCAAACCCAACATTAGTGCCGGCAAAACACCAAAACCGAGCGACAGGGTTTTCATCGCGCCGGTCGCCGCCCAACAACCCAGAACGGTGCCGTCCGCCATGACGAGGACGATCCTCCACGCTCGCGAATCCAGTTTCCACAGGAACGCGATTGAAGCACCGATGAGTGCCGCACTGATGTAAAGCGGATCGGTCAGGGCCACCGGCGGACCGGCCTGCAACATGACGTCGCGAATAATCCCTCCACCCATCGCGGAGAGGATCGCGAGGATCACGAAACCGACGGCGTCGAATCTTTTCTGCCGCGCCAGCCGACCTCCGAGAACCCCGTTGAGGACCACACCTGTCAGGTCGATACCGCGGAAAGTTATGTCCAAGGCATCAGACCCTAAGTCAAACATGTGGTTTATCCGATCTCGAAAAGGCTGCCGAGCATGAACGTGATGGCAGCAGCACCATAGCCGATCATCAGTTGACGCAAACCACCCATCCAGGCGGGACGTCCCGACAGTAACCCGACGAGCCCACCGGTAATTAACAAGGTAACACCAACGACGGCCGCACTGGTGAGGATCCCCGGCAGACCCGAAAGTCCCAGGAGGAACGGGATCAGGGGGAGGAAGGCGCCGATCGCGAAGAAGATAAAAGAGCTGCCGGCCGCCTGCCAGGGGGTGCCGATCGGGTCGGGGCCTTCAGCTTCCACTGTGGGGGCTGCCAGCACCAGAGTTTCAGTGTCCGCGAAAAGCTGTTCCGCGTGGGCAAGTGCGTCCTCGGCAGATTCGCCGCGCGCCTGGAAAAGTAGGGCCAGTTCGTTGGCGTCCACATCGAGGGCGGCAATCGACTGGTGCGCATTCGGGTCGGGTTTGGCGGCCTCTAACAGTTCCCGCTGACTGGAAACGCTGATCCACTCGCCCGCCCCCATTGAGAGGGCCCCCGCCAGCAGCCCCGCGGCACCGGTAGCGATCACCAGGTTTGGGGGCATCCCGGTGGCCGCGACCCCCAGGATGAGGGCCAGGTTAGAAACCAGTCCGTCGTTGGCTCCGAAGATGGCGGCGCGGAAGGAACCGGCCAGTTGGGCGCGAGATTCGGCGGCCAGGGAACGCACCACTTCACCGTGGATGTGTTCGTCGGCGGCTAGGCGTTCGGGGGCGTCAGCGTCGCGGTCGTAAGCGGTTCGGTGTTCGGAGCGCTGCGCCAGGGCGAGGACAAAAACGGAACCGAAGGCTCCGGCGAGCCAGGCGGTGAGGCGCGCCCCGAAACTCGGGCGGGGAGGTGGGTATGCGTGGTCGCCGAGCAGATCCATCCAGTACTGCTCGTGACGATCCTCGGCTCGGGCCAATCCCAGCATGATTTCGCGTTGGGGTCCCGGCTTGCGGTTCGCCAAGTGTCGATAGGTGGCCGATTCCATGCGTTCATCTGCGAGGTAGCGCCGCCAACGCCTAATTTGCGTCCGTGTTGGTTCCATACCGGTCAGCTTCACAAAGTGGGGACCGAAAAGTCCACGATGCTGACCGAAATCTAATCTTCGTGTTCCCGAACTTCGTTGATACCGAAGAGCTTCTCTTTCACCGCTTCAGCGACGGCATCGGCGATTTCTTCACCTTTGTGGCGAACAGAGTCCGCAACTTTTTCGCCAGCCGCATCCAGTGGACGTGAGATAACTGGCACGTTCCGAACCCGGGTCGCCACTGAACGGATCTGCTCATACCGTTCGCGGCCGGCGCGGGCCCCGAGGACAAACCCAATTCCAATGCCGATGATGAAACCGAATTTACTCTTCATTCTGCTCCTTCGGGTAAAGAGAGGCGAAAGATTCGATAACTTCGCCGCCCTCAACAGTAACGTTGCGGGTAAAGGTCAGCGCCCGGGGGATCCCGTCGCCGCCACAGACAATCAGCAGGTCGCCCTCGGCCGGCAGGGGCAGGTCAGCGCCCCCATAATCTTACAGTGGTGTGCGCATTTCCGTGCGCGTCCCCGCGGCGACCTCCTTGGCCATGTCAGTCGCCGCCTGTGGATCGTCCGCCAGTTTCACGAAGGGCGGCATAACTGATGAGGCGCGACTCACCCCGATAATTGGTTGGAGGGCGGTCCAACCGACACTCTCGCGAGCAATCTGCCAAAAGGCCGCAATCGCGTCGGCGCTAAATCCGGGGCTCACATGCTGAAGTTCATCTTCCATATCCCCATCATAAACGTCATTTATGGCCGTGGGGCTCTCGGCGCGGTACGTTGGAAGTGTGAGCGAAGTTGAAATCATGACACCCCGGGGCGTAACCCTCCGGGGGGCTTTCGTGAACCCGGTTGATTCCGGCGATGCCGCCGTCATTTTCTCCCACTCCCTGTTCTCCGACCGCCAGTCCGGACTGCACTTCACACGACTCGCAGCCCGCTACCGCGCCCTCGGCTACGCGACCCTGATTTTTGACTACTCAGGACACGGCCGCTCGGACGACTCCGACATCACCGTCGCCAACCAGATCGAAGATCTGCGCGCCGCCAGCGGTTGGCTCACCGACATGGGCTTCCCCCGCCAACTGCTCCACGCCCACTCTTTCGGGACGCTCGCCGCCCTCAAAGGACGTCCCCGCGACGTCAAAGGGATGGTCCTCTCGGGTGCCATCACCGGGCCGCTTTCTTTCGACTGGGAACAAATCTTCTCTCCCCAGCAGCTCGAACAGCTTGAGGAGGACGGATTTACCACGATCAGAGATGACTCCCCTTCAGCGCGCGACAGCTTCCGAATCACCAGCCAAACGCTGCAAGACATTTCTCTCAACGAGCCGGAAGACCTCATCGACGACCTCGACTATCCGATCCTTCTTATCCACGACGTTGACGACGAACAGCAGGGCCTGCTTCAAATGACGACCGATATTTTCTCGCGCCTCCCCGACGGTTCCCGGGTCGAAGCATTTCACGACGCCAGTTTCGGGCGCGGTGAAACCCTCGAGAAACTTTCGACCGTCGCCACCGACTGGGCGGTCCGCCACGTCCCCGCACACCGATGAGCACTTTCAGTCCCGCCGTTTTGGCTCAGCGCGCTGCCGCCCTTCCCGTGGTGAGCTACCCTGACCTGCCCGTTTCGGAGCACCGGGACGAAATCGCGACGGCCATTCGGGACAACCAGGTCGTCATTGTCGCCGGCGAAACCGGTTCGGGGAAAACCACGCAGCTGCCGAAAATTTGGTTAGAACTGGGTCGCGGCCTCGAAGGCACCATCGGACACACCCAACCGCGTCGCTTGGCGGCCTGATGCGCGATGCCATCATCGGCGAAGTGCCTT
>CAYFQJ010000063.1:0-7568 GCA_964345205.1 uncultured Actinomyces sp.
GTCTTTGGCGACAGTCACGTGCAGGTCCAAAAAGACTCGCCGATCAAGCAGTTTCTCGATTTCGTGGCGGGCGCGTGTGCCAACCTCTTTGAGTCGCGACCCCTTCTTGCCGATGATGATGGCCTTTTGTGAATCGCGTTCCACGAAGATGGTGACGTGGACGTCCACGAGCGGTTTGCGGGTGTCGCCCTCTTTGAGGGGACGCTCGTTAATTTCGTTGACCCTAACGGCAATTGAGTGCGGCAGTTCGTCGCGGACCCCTTCGAGGGCGGCCTCGCGAACGAACTCGGCGATAAGTGTTTCGTCTGTCTCTTCGGTGACTGTCTCATCGGGGTACAGCTGCGGTGAAAGAGGCATCCCCTCAAGCAGCACATTCGTGAGCGTGTCAAGGTTATCGGCCTCTTGGGCGGAAACGGGAACGATCGCTTTCCATTCGCCGAGCTGATCAATATCAGTCAGATGCTCGGCCAAACGGTCCTGGCTCACCTTGTCAATTTTCGTTGCGACCGCCACCACAGGAATATGCTGCTCACGTAATTCGCGGGCAATGAACTCGTCACCGGGACCAACTTTTTGGTCGGCCGGCACACAGAAGGCGACCAGGTCGACGTCGGCAAGGGCCTCGCGAACCATGTCGTTGAGTCGTTTACCCAAGAGGGTGCGCGGACGGTGATAACCGGGGGTGTCCACCAGGATCAGCTGCCCATCGGGGCGCGTCACAATTCCGCGAATATTATGCCGCGTCGTTTCGGGCCGCATTGACGTGATGGCAACCTTTTGCCCAACCAGCGCATTGGTGAGGGTCGATTTCCCAACGTTGGGTCGCCCCACAATTGAGACGAAACCAGCCCGATAGTTCTCGGGATTGATTGGCTCTGCAGCTGAGTTTTGCTCAGTCATCACTGTTCCTACTGTCGGCGGTATCGGACGGTTGTCCCAGGTCTGGGCCTGCAACAACGATAGTCGTGATTTCGTGGCGGCGCCCAACTTCGGGCCCAGCCGTGAGTCTCAACCCATGGCTTTCCGCGCTGGAACCGGGATGCGGGATCTTTCCGAGGGCGGCCGTGAGCAGCCCTCCGACCGAGTCGACCTCTTCCACTTCAAGGTCCACCCCCACCAGCTCTTCCAAATCATTGAGGGGGAAGCGAGCTGGAACTCTCCACGTGTTATCCCCCAGAGGTTCGGCTTCCATTTCGTACCGGTCATGCTCATCTTTTACTTCACCGACGAGCTCTTCAATTATGTCTTCAAGGGTGACGAGGCCGGCGATCCCCCCGTACTCGTCAACGACTAACGCCAGGTGTGTGTTGTCGTCTTGCATGTCACGTAGCTCATCGTCGACAAGTCGCATTTCGGGTACGAAATTGGGTGCTCGCACGTAGCTGCGAACCGGTTGGACCCCCACGTCAGCTTGGTCATGGACGCGTCGAACTATGTCCTTCAGGTAGGCGATGCCAATTACTTCGTCGATATCTGAACCAATGACGGGGATCCGGGAGAAGCCAGAGTTGATGAAGAGCTCCAAAGTTTCGTCCAAAGTGGCTTCCGAATCGATCGTCACCATCGATGTTCTCGGCACCATCACTTCGCGCACCCGCGTTTGCCCCAATTCGAAAAACGATCGCAGCATCACTTTGTCTTCGTCATCGAAAGTTTCTGGTTCCCCCACTTCGTCGACGATTTCGCGAAGATCCTCGGCCACCAGCAGCCGCAGGTCGACCTCACCAGCCGGGTCGTCTTCGCGCCGTTTCTCTACTTTACGCAGCAGTGGATTGAAAAGTTTGGAGACCGAAACGAGGGCCCGCGTCAGCGGCGTCCCCCACAGAGCCACGCGAACATAGCTGCGCCCTCCCAGTAACCAAGGCAGGAGGGAGACGAGGACGAACTCGATCAGAGAGATCCCGACGAGGGCGATTAGGGTGACGCCCCACCACGGCATCGAGAAGTCGTTGAAAATATCAACGATCGCGACGGTCATCGACACGATTGCGACGGTCTGGAAAGTGACTCGAGCTCCCCGTAAGGCCAGGTTCGTGCGGTTGCGGTGTTCTACGAGTGGGAGCAGCTCAGGAGCTCGTTTCACCCCGTCTTCGATTAGGCCTTCGACGTAGGCGCGGGAGAGGCGCCCGATCGCCACTTCGATGGCACTGAGAAAACTGGTGAAACCAATTGCCACCAAACCCAAGATGAGGAGGAAGGCGGCCGGTGCGGAACCAAAACCTGCGCTCATGATTGGTTTTGAGCCAAGAAGGTGAGCAGAAGTTTCCGTTGCAGGTCGAACATGACTTTCTCTTCCTCAGGTTCGGCGTGATCGTAGCACAGAAGGTGCAAAATACCGTGGACAGCTAACAGCAGCATTTCTTCTTGTGGGGAGTGCCCCGCGGCGGCAGCGTTTTGAGCGGCGACTGGCGGGCAAATACAAATATCGCCCAAGATCCCTTCAGTGGTTGGCCGACCGGGAGTTCCGGGCCGCAACTCGTCCATGGGAAAACTCATCACGTCGGTGGGACCATCCAAACCCAACCACTCCACGTGCAGGTGTTCCATGGCGACCGGGTCGATGAAAATAATGGACATATCGACGCCGGTGCCGACGTGCAGCTGCGCAAAAACGTAGTCAGATAGAGCAGCGAACTCTTCCAAACCAATGTTTTCGTCTGTTTCGTTCAGGACTTCGATGGTCACAGTTGTTCCTCTTCTTCTTCCTCGAGTTCGTCCCCAAGTTCATCTTCGGTGTGCCGCCAACGAGGAACCCAGTCTGCCACTGGCGGCGTGGATTCTTCCCAACGGGAATAGGCGTCAATAATCTCGGCTACCAGGGGGTTGCGCACCACGTCTGAACTGGTCAAATAACTGAATTTGACGTGGCCAAGGTCCTCGAGAATTTTCTGTACGAGAACCAGACCGGACTGCTGCCGCCCGGGCAGGTCAATCTGGGAGTCGTCCCCGGTAACAACCATTCGCGAGTTGAATCCCAACCGTGTGAGGAACATTTTCATCTGTGCCGGAGTCGTGTTTTGCGCCTCGTCAAGGATAATGTACGAATCATTGAGGGTGCGCCCACGCATGTACGCCAGGGGTGCGATTTCGATGGCACCTGCCGCCATCAGCTGCGGGAGGGCGCCCTCGTCGAGCAGATCCCCTAGCGCGTCGAAGAGAGGACGCAAATACGGGTCGATCTTCTCAGTGGCACTACCGGGGAGGAAACCCAAGTTCTCGCCGGCCTCGACGGCAGGGCGAGTCAAAACAATGCGTTTCACTGTCCCCGACAGTAGTGCTTGCACCGCCTGAGCCATCGCCAAATAGGTTTTGCCGGTTCCGGCCGGCCCGATCCCGAAAACGATTGGGAAGTTCGCCAGGTCATCCAGATACTGTTGCTGCCCGGGAGTTTTGGCGCGAACTCGGTGGCCCTTGCCGGTGATCAGTTCACTGGTTCCCTGGGTGGGAGCAGGCTCTTGCAGCAGCGCAATGGCGTGTTCGACGACAGCGGCGTTCACAACGCCACCGCCCTCAGCGGCCAAACGCAGCTCATCAAGTAGTTCAGCGACCAAATTGGTGGGGGCCATTGGCCCGCGGACCAGCAGATACCCGTCGCTCACCAGCACTTCGACCTTCGGGAAACCGCGCTCAATGGTGCGGATCACCTGGTCGGAAGGCCCCAGAAACTCCGTCGGATCAACGCCGAGGGGAAGGGGAACAGTGCGGGTCGTTTCAGCTAATTGGCGTGGATGTGCGGCCATGAGTTGGGGAACCCTGCTTTCCGTTCAGCATCTGGTGGACCTACATTATCTAGCGTACCGAAAAGGGACGGGCGCGGCGCGGTTCCCTTATTTTCTTGGCCATCGCCCCAGATGATAGTTGAGGGCGACCAACGCGGCCGGTCCCGCAGTTGAACTCCTCATAACTTCCGGGCCCAAAATAACTGCTTGAGCTCCGGCCGAGACGAACCAGTCGTGCTCCTCGGGAGTGATTCCGCCTTCGGGCCCCACAATAATCACGACGGGCGACCCGCTGGGAGAACCGGCCTCGAGCCAGTTGTCGACCGCTGCTGGCAGCGGCATTGCTGCCGTTTCGTCGCAGAGCAGCACCAGACCTCCAGCGGCCACGATCTGTTCCGTCAGCTGGCGCATCTCCTCGGAACTGTGCAGGTCGTCAACCGGAGCGAGGCGGGACCGTCGCGACTGTTTAGTTGCCTTGCGGACCAGATTGACCCACTTTTGGTGGGCTTTAGCCGCCTTAGCTGGCACCCAACGAACAATGGATCGCTGCGACTGCCAGGGCACGACCCGGTCAACACCCAGTTCAACTGCGGACTCGACGGCCTGCTCATCGCGCCCCTGTTTGGCAAGTGCCTGCACTAACCACACCTGAAACTCGACGGACGGCGTGCCCTCCACGTCTTCGACTCGCAGTTCCAAAGAGGTCGTCGCTTTTCCTGTTGAAGCAGCTGCGGTAACGACCGTGGTGGCGCGAGTGCCCGCACCGTCAACCAGTTGCAGATAGTCTCCGGTTTTGAGGCGAAAAGCCCCCCGAGCGTGCTCGGCCTCGGGTCCTGAAAAGAGGGCGGTGTCCCCCACTTTCAGCTCGGCGAGGGCGACCGGGTTTCCGGAGCCGTCACGCAGCGTTTCGCCGCCCGGAGCATCGGCAGGGTCGGCCAAGAAAACTGGGAGCGTCACTAGCCGCCCAATTTTTCTTTCAACCAACGAAACGGCGCCGGGCCGTCATGTGTTGGTTCAACCCTGTGTTCGCCTCGCAACTGGGCCAGCTCTTCCAAGAGTTCGCGCTGGCGCTCATCCAGTTTCTTCGGAGTCTCAACCCCGATGTGAACATAGAGGGAACCGCGGCCACCGCCGCGCAAACGTCCGACCCCTAAGCCGCTGAGAGTCAAAGTGGACTCGGAGGTGGTTCCGGGACGAATATTCAGTTCCTGCTCACCATCGAAAGTCTCCAGGGTGAAAGCAGTCCCCAAAGCGGCCAAGGTCATCGGCACGGTGATGCGGGTGTGCAAATCGTTGCCATCACGTTTGAAAACAGGGTGGGGCTTGACCCGAATCTCGACATATAGGTCACCGGCAGGCCCACCGTTAATTCCCGAAGCGCCGTCGCCGCGCAGTCGCAAACGGGCCCCCGATTCGACCCCGGCGGGGATATCGACCGTGTGGGTGCGAACCGCGCGGGTACGACCCTCACCGTGGCAGTCTTCGCACGGTTCAGGAATTATCTGCCCGGTGCCGTCACAGGCGCCACAGGGAGCAGCGGCCTGCACTGCTCCAAATAGGGTTTGCTGCGCTCTGAGGACGCTGCCCTGCCCACCGCAGTGCTCGCAAGTTACCAGGGTGCTTCCGGGTTTCGCCCCGTTGCCGACACAGGTTTCACATTTGACGACCGTATTGACCCGTACTTCTTTTTGAACCCCGAAGACGACTTCGTCCAGTTCCAGTTCAACGGCGACCAGCGTATCTTCGCCGCGCCGAGCTCGGGATGGGTTACGCCCGTTGGCAGAGAATCCTTCTGAAGTGCCGAACATGCTTTCGAAAATGTCGACGAAGAACGAGTCGCCGCCGAAACCACCGAAACCACCGTTGCCGAAGCCGGAGTTGCCACCCATGTCGTACTGCTGGCGACGTTGTGGATCAGAGAGCACCCCGTAGGCAACGGTAACGGCCTTGAAAGCGTCTTCAGATTCACTGCCAGCATGGTCAGGATGAAGTTCTCTGGCCTTCTGACGGTACGCTCGTTTGATCTCATCGGCAGACGCATCACGGGCGACACCTAGAACCTGATAGTGATCCTGCACCAATGCCTCTTTCTGTTGGCCGCGAATGGCCACCTGCACAAACTTATTGATCAGCCGCTAAAACTATCAGCTGTAAACCGCCGGTTGAAGTGTCCAACTCGGATCACCAGCTGACCCTAGTCCAACAGTAAACCCGACAGGTACCGCGAGACAGCTTCTACCGCTACCAGCGAACGCGGGTAATCCATTCTGGTGGGACCGACGATGCCTAAATGGCCGAATTTTTCGGGGCCGACCTGGTACGTACCGGAAATCACTGAAGCCTGGTCAAGTGGCTCGGTCTGGTTTTCTGCGCCGATCGAAATCTGGACGGGGTCCTCATGGACGTTGTGGAAGAGCCGCATCAGGACGACCTGTTCTTCGAGGGCGTCTAAAATCCTGCTGACATCATCGAAGTCTTCGTCGGCCCGCGCCAAGTTAGACATTCCGGCCACCACGAACCGTGATTGCGTCTGGTCGCTCATCATGTCGATGAGGACGTCGATTATTTGGGCGGCCACTTCGTTTTCAGTCGGCGGGAACTTCGCGATGAGATCCGCTCGGCCATCAACGAGTTCCGCATGGGAACCCCCCTGCGCCGCAGCGTTCGAATGTTCACGCAGACGCCCCACCATTTCTGGGGTCACTTCGAGAGGGACTTCAAGGCCGACGCGTCGTTCCTGGACCTGTCCGGCGGAACTGACGGCCAAAATCAGTAGTAGTTGCGGGTCGAGGTCGATCACGTCAACCCGGCGCAATGTTGATGCCCCCACCGGGGGAACTTCCACGACAGCTGCCGACCGGGTCAGTGACGCCAAATAGCGCACCGCCCGCGTTATGACATCTTCGAAGTCAACGGCACCATCCAAGAAATTCCCGATGGCACGCTTCTGCGGTTCCGTCAGTGGTTGCAGCACCGAAAGTCGGTCGACGAAGTGACGATAGCCCGCTTCAGTTGGGACCCTTCCGGCGGACGTGTGTGGCTGGTAAATCAGCCCTTCTCTTTCAAGCACTCCCATGTCGTTGCGAATGGTTGCCGTCGAGACCCGCAGGTCATGCGATGCCGCCACCGCTTTGGAACTAACGGGTTCACCTGTGTTCACGTAATTGGAAACAATGGTTCGCAGAACATCTAATTTTCGGTCGTTCACAGTCCACCTTCCCAATCAGAACCACAAACCCGCTCGGCCTGCTGCCCCGAGTCTACCCGGCCTTTGTCTCTTTTCTGCTTCCGACGTGGCACACTGTAACCCGATACCCCCACCAGCGAACAAGAACGATACACGTGACTAGCAAATCGGAACCCACGGACCTTCTGAGTACCGGCACAACTTACAGCACTCAGCCCATCGAACCTAATCTGACGGGAAGACGCTGGACTTGGGTCGCCGCAATTACTGCCATTCTTTTTATCGCGATTTACATCTTGGCCGTGAGGACGGTCCCCGGACAGACTTTCGAGGACGACGCCCTCCTCGGCGCAACGCTGGATCCCGAGAACAACATTTCGGCAGATAATCAAGCATTGCAGGTGATTTCCGCCTCTTCTCTGCTGGTGGCAATCATCGTCCTCGGACTGATCGGGCTGCTTCGCCGCAGTTGGAGAATCGCCATTGCCGCCACCGGCACCGTCATTGTCACAGTCGTCTCGGCCGAGTTGCTGAAGCGCTTTGTCTTGTCGCGGCCCCAACTGTTTGCGACGCCCGCAGATTTAGCGGTCCCCTCATATCCTTCTGGGCACACCGCCATCGCCCTCTCTTTGTCCCTGGCCACGCTAATCGCGGTCCCCTAC
>CAYFQJ010000064.1:0-4915 GCA_964345205.1 uncultured Actinomyces sp.
ACCGGGTGAGGTCGCTGCGGATAAGAAAACTGTTTTGGTGGGTTGCGCCAGCGGTGCCGTTCAGCTGCTCAAGGTTGCTCCCGCTGGCAAAGGCTGGATGGATGCGGCCGATTGGTGGCGCGGGGCTCGCTTGGCGAACGGGATACAAATGGGGATAGAAGATGAGTGAAAAACCACGCCGCGCCGCTGCTCCAGATCCGTCGCGACTGGTCGCGGCACAAGTACTGTGCCAAGTTGCCGAGAAAGACGCGTTTTCGAACCTAGTGCTTCCGAAGGCCCTGCGTGTCGAACAGCAGAAGAATCCGAACTTTGACTTTCGTGATGCCGCGTTCACCTCGGAACTTGTTTACGGCACCATCCGGCAACAAGGCTATTTGGACGCGATCCTAGCGAAGTTTTCTAGCCGCCCGCTAAGCGAACTGGACGTAGCGGTACTTCAGATTTTGCGCATGGGCGCGTATCAACTTTTCTTTATGCGAGTGCCTGACCACGCTGCCGTCGGAGAAACTGTCGACGTCGCAAGGCATCTGACAACAGACGGTCCGGTCCGCATGGTAAATGCGATCCTCCGCTCCATTACGCGGGCCACTCCCGAACAAATCGAAGATATTTTTGCCGAGATTACCGATCCGAGTGCGAATTTAGCGGCCCGGTTATCTCACCCCAAGTGGGTAGTTGACGCTTTCGACGCGGCGCTTTCCGAACGCGGCTACCCGCCGACGGATTTGGCCGCCGCTTTGGAGGCGAATAATCAAACGCCACAGGTAACGCTTGTGGCACGCCCCGGGCTCACAACGGCGGCGGACCTGGCTGAAGAGGCCGAGGCAGTGCTGCAGACTTCCACTCGTCAGGGTGAAATCAGCGAATTTGCTGTCATTATTGGCGGTGGAAACCCGGCTTCGCTGTCCTCACTGCGGGCGGGAACGTCAGCGGTTCAGGACGAAGGTTCACAGCTGGCGGCCCTATTGTTGGCCGAAGCACCCATCTATGGGACCGATCGGCGTTGGCTCGACCTCTGTGCAGGTCCAGGCGGGAAATCGGCGCTGCTCGGGGCGGTAGCAAAGGAGCGCGGCGCTCACGTTCTGGCGAACGAGATCAGTCCCCATCGGGCCCGCCTGGTAAAGAAGTCAGTTCAGGCTCTCGATAACGTCACCGTGGTTACTAGTGATGGCCGTGATTTTGCAATGCCTTCCGAGGGCGCCTTCGACCGGGTGCTTATCGACGCTCCCTGTACTGGGCTCGGTTCGCTGCGCCGCCGCCCAGAGTCCCGGTGGCGCCACGTAGAGGCAGATATCGACGAACTGGTTTCCCTGCAGCGGGAGCTGCTGCGCCGAGGGATTGAGTTGACACGGCCCGGCGGGGTGGTGGCCTGGGTAACGTGTACTCCTGTAGTCGCCGAAACCATCGATCAGATTGATTATGCGCTCTCATTGGGCAACGTTGAGCTGATGGACACGGTCTCGCTCGCGCAGAAACAGGTAGTCGTGGACCTGGACATTCCCGAGGTTCCCACGAATATTTCTGGGCGACGCGCCCAGATCTTACGGTCTACACTACAATTGTGGCCACACCGGCACGGTACAGACGCAATGTTTGTGGCGCTCATGCGAAAACTGTCTTGAGGAGAAGCGTGAAACTGCGAATCAGTCCGTCAATTCTAAATGCGGACATGGGACGACTGGCCGACGAGTTGGCCACTGTAGCTACTTCTGACCGCGTCCACGTGGACGTTATGGACAACCATTTCGTCCCGAACCTCACCTGGGGGCTACCAATCGTTGAGGCAGCACGAAACTCAACGAAACTTCCGATCGAGGCACACCTGATGATCGAGGACCCTGATCGGTGGGCCCCACAGTATGCGGACGCTGGCTGCCAGATGGTCACGTTCCACGAAGAAGCCGCACGGGCCCCCGTCAGCTTGGCACGGGTATTGCGCCGATCCGGGGCGAAAGTGGGAATCGCAGTGCGCCCGTTGACACCGATCGCCCCGATTCTCGACTTCATTGACGAGTTCGACATGGTTTTGGTGATGACGGTGGAACCCGGATTCGGGGGGCAAAAGTTCCTCACTCAATGTCTCTCCAAGACGCGGGAACTAAGCCGCGTTGTGCGCGAAAATCAGCTCGACACCGAAATTCAGGTCGATGGGGGAGTCAACCGGGAAACAATCGCGGAGGCAGCCGCTGCGGGAGCGGATAACTTCGTGGTGGGCTCAGCCCTGTTCAGTTGTGAGGATCGCCCAGCAGAGATCGCGTCGCTTAGAGAGATCGCCGCCGAGAACTACCGCTAGTCGCCATTTGGATACTTTGGCTCAAGCGCCGCTCGCTGTGGCATACTGTCGGTAGCTCCGGGGTCGGTGAAAGTCCGAGCCGGCGGTGAAAGCCCGCGACCCACCACCAGGTGGTTGAATTGGTGAAATTCCAGTGCCGACGGTTAAAGTCCGGATGGGAGGGGCTGGCGCCGCAGCACGCTGTGCGCCGGACTTCTTGTCGCCCTCGGGATACTGAGAGATTTCGATGAGAACGCGACACAGGGAACCTAGACACATGACTTGGCTGGCGCCGGTCGTTTTGCTGCTCGTACTAATTGGTATCTGGACGGCGGTGTCCCTAAGTTCCGACAACTCCGGCATTTTCTTCCCGTCGCCCTCCGAGTTTGTCAAACGTTTTGGTCAACTGCTGTCGTTTTCCTGGTATTGGCAAAGAATCGCAGTCACCTTTGGGGAAGCTCTGCTAGGTTCGCTGTTGGGGGCGGCTGTAGCCATTCCTTTCAGTTGGCTGATCTACAGGTACCGCACGATTAACGCTGCCTTTCAGCCATTCTTAGGTGCCACCCAAGCCATCCCTGCAGTGGCGCTCGCGCCTCTTCTGGTCCTCTGGGTTGGGCGGGGGCTCGGGGCAATAGTGCTGCTCTGTGCACTGATGGTGTTTTTCCCGATCCTGGTTTCCACCACCGTCGGCCTGCGACACATGAATCAGGACATCCTCGATGCCGCCTCGCTCGACGGCGCTTCCGGCTGGCGCTTGATCTTGTCAATCGAAATGCCACTTGTCTCTCCGAACCTCCTCGCTGGGGTACGAAACGGCTTCACACTTTCCGTCACCGGCGCGGTAGTTGGCGAAATCGTGATGGGCGGGGCTGGGCTGGGCCAGCAGTTGGTGCAACAGCAGCACAATCTCGACACCGCCGGCATGTTCGTCACGGTTTTTATCCTTTGTCTCCTGGCTATGGTCGCCTACTCACTCGTCTATTTCGGCGAGCGCCGAGGCAAACGACGCATCAGCGATATTCACGAAAATTACAGTAAGAAGGGGAACTGAAGTTGAAGCAAAAATTCTTGAGAAAAACGTTGACCGGTTTGGCCGCTGTGAGCCTGGTGTTCTTGGCGTCCTGCACGTCAGGTCCGCAATCGGCAGGGGACGGAGCCACAACCGTTGGGCTCACCTTCATTCCCAACGTTCAATTCTCCCCGGTATATGTTGCCGAGGACGCCGGCTACTTCACCGACAACGGTGTAACTGCAACGATTCGACACCACGGTTCCGAAGAGGGACTTTTCAACGCCCTGGTCGCCGGAGACGAACAGGTCACAATTGCAACAGGAGATGAGGTTCTTTCCGCACGTGCTCAGGGTGCCGACCTCGTCGCGATCGGAGCGTTCTACCACCACTATCCGGTTCAAATAATCGTCCCTGGTGATTCTGACGTGACTGAAATAGCTGACCTGAAAGGCTTGAAAGTTGGTCTGCCGGGGGAGTTTGGCTCGAACTGGTACGGGCTTCTCGCAGCCCTTAGCAGCGCCGATATGACGGCTGACGACATCGTTGTGGTTCCCACGGGTTTCACTCAGGTAGCTGCACTCGTCTCGGGCGAGGTCGACGCGATTGTGGGATTCTCGAACTCAGATTTTGTGCAGCTGGAAGCAAACGGCCTGGCGCCCAGAGCACTGCCTATCGATGAGGCCGATATGCCCCTGGTCGCAGCGACAATAGTGACGACCCAAGAGTGGCTGGACTCCCATCCAACGCAGGCTGCCGCGGTGGTCCGTTCGATCACTCAGGGAGTTCAAGCGGTAATTGACGACCCCAATGTTGGGCTGGAGGCCACAGTCAAGTGGGATCCGACATTAAACGCAGAGCAGGCGCGCGAGGGCGCCGAAGCCACCTTGTTGGCGACCGTTAATTTGTGGAAAGACGCCGACGGGCAAGCCTCGGCGATCCAAGACTTGGAAACTTGGGAGAAGATGGCTCCGTTCCTGGCTGATATCTTGTCGGAACCAGAATTAGTGGGGGCTCTTCCCGGGGCTGTAACAAATGAGTACGCCCAATAGCGGGCAGTAACCAGCGGCGGCGGCTCGCAAATGAAATGTGGTCTCGCGGCCGCTGCCACTGACGTAAACTATGGGCATGACAAGTTTTGAGGACCTTTTCCAAACTCTGCAAGTAAAAGCAGCGGAACGTCCCGCTGGGTCTGGCACCGTCGAGGAGCTGGACAAGGGAATACACTTTATTGGTAAGAAGATCATCGAAGAAGCCGGTGAAGTGTGGATCGCAGCCGAGTATGAGTCCGACGAAGAGTTGGCGCTCGAAATTTCACAACTGCTGTACCACGCTCAGGTAATGATGATTGCCCGCGGCCTCACTCTTGACGATATTTACCGCCACCTCTAAGGAAAACTTGATGTTGGAATTTGCTGTCCCCAATAAGGGTGCCCTCTCCGAGGCATCCGTAGACATACTCGTTGAGGCTGGTTACCGTTGCCGTCGCCGCGGGCGAGAGCTCGTCATGGAAGATCCGGACAACAACTTACGGATCTTCTTTTTGCGTCCTCGCGATATTGCGGTCTATGTGGGCTCCGGAAGGATCCATGCGGGAATAACCGGTCGGGACCTTCTCTTGGACTCGGGTGCCG
>CAYFQJ010000064.1:4925-7536 GCA_964345205.1 uncultured Actinomyces sp.
CTGCCTTCGATTGCTCCGAACTTGGATTCGGCGGTTCGAAGTTCCGTTTCGCCGCCCCAACGGGTGAGATCAACGATATTGCGCAAATCGCTGGCAAGCGGGTCGCCACCAGTTACGATCTTCTCGTCAGCGACTACTTGGCGGCTCGGGGGATCAAGGCCGAAGTTGTGCACCTTGACGGTGCGGTCGAATCTTCGATCCAACTGGGGGTTGCCGACCTCATCGCAGATGTTGTGGAAACCGGTTCAACGCTAAAGGCCGCGGGACTCGAGGTATTCGGCGACGTCATTTTGCATTCTGAAGCGATCCTCATCACCAGTCGTGAAGCCAGAGACGACCCGGCTGTCGCGGCGATGAATCGGCGACTGCAAGGGGTTTTGGTGGCCCGGCGCCACGTCCTCGTCGACTACAACGTTCCGGCCGATAAGCTGGCTGAAGCCGTTGTGATTACACCCGGCTTTGAGTCACCTACGGTTTCGCCGCTGGCCGACCCGAACTGGTCGGCTGTGCGTGTCGTGGTGTCACGAAAGAACGTCAACCAAATCATGGATGACCTATTGGCTGTGGGGGCTCGAGCCATCATTGTTTCTGAACTGATCTCTTCTCGCCTTTGATCTGGGACGACGAGGAGGTGACTAAAGAAACTGGAGAAGACGTTATCGGTCGGCGTGTCGTCACTCTCGCCACTAACCTCTGTCTATCGCCGCAGGGTAAAACACGAAGTGAACTATTTGACCTGATCAGCGATTACCAGGGGGAGAACCCGGACTCCCAAAGGCGCACCTTTGAGCGTGACATCGCGGCGCTTCGCAGTGCGGGGTTACAGATCACCGTCGAGGTCGAGGCCGATCGGGACAGCGTCTACCGGGTCGACGGTTCCTCGTTCCCAAGACACAACGTGGAGTTCACCTCGAAAGAAACGCGTGCGTTACTGGACGCGGCGGGCGCGTGGAGGCAGTTACCGGCAGCGAGCCGAAACCGCCTACGTAACAAGCTGATGGCTTACACCACCGGGAACGTCACGACAGAGCCAGCGGTTTTTGCTGAACTAGATCAGACAGATATGGTCGCCGAAATTTTCGAACTGATCAAGGCGCGTCAGCCGATCTCTTTCACCTACCGGTCACCAGTATCAACCGAAACTCGTGATGTTTTCCCCTGGGCAGTCCGAGTCAGAGGTACTGCAACCTACCTTTACGGCCTGGATGTGAATCGTGAGGAACCGCGAACATTTCGCCTCTCACGGATAGTTTCACCGCTGACTAAGGTCGGTGAAAGCGATTTCTTCGACCTGCCGGCCAATCTTGATGACAGCGCCTACAAGAACTTTTTTCTGGTCAGCCCCCTCATGTGGGTACGCCAGGGAACTGCACCCCAAATTCGCATCCGATCGGGACAACCGCTGGCGCACTCCGAATACCCGCCACATCTGAGTCCCAAGGTCGGTTGGGATTTGCTCCGGGGCATCTCTGATGACCGTGAAATGTGGGAGAGAACCATTTTGGAGAACTGCCTCAACACTGTGCCTCAAGAACCTGAGGACTTTCGCCTGGCCGTCCAATCGAAACTGGAAGTAGCCAGCCAATGGGGAAAGAACGGGTGGAACTCTAATGGCAGGCAGTAACCGTGGGCGCTCGTCAACACTGGTTTTCCTCCTAGCCCTCGTGAAGTACATTGACTCCAACCCGGGATCCTCATCGAGTGAACTGGCAGCGCATTTCGGGGTTTCCGAAAAACGCATCAACCAGGCCGTAGAGACCTTGAGTCGCAGCGGACATCGACAGTTGGAAACCGACCAAATCTTCGACTTCGATTGGAGCGTGCTCGAAGATCACGGCACGTTCACGGTTACACAGGTCCTGGTTGAGGGGCCACCGCGCCTCACCGTCGAAGAAACCCAGAGTATTCTTGTCGGTTTCGATCTGATCGCTGACAGTTTGGTGGCGTCAGGTATTGATGCGGCAGACCTGATGTCGCGGCTTTTGGCAATCAGTGCTGACCCCCAGTCACTTCCTCCTCGGGACAGTTTGCAGCTGATCCCCGCTGCCCCCACAGCGGAAATTTGGGCGACGGTACGTGAGGCGATACGGACAAATCAGCAGGTGAACATCGCCTATATGTCTGGCACCGGCGATTTCACCCAGCGCAATATTGACCCGGTGCAACTGTCGCGCAGCGAAACAACCTGGATTGTGCGGGCCTGGTGCCACCAGGCGCAAGCTGTTCGTCATTTCCGACTTGATCGGATCTCGTCTGCGGTAATCCTAGAGTTCGCACAGAACCATCCGCAACTGCCGACAGAACCGACAAATACGGAAACATGCGTCGTTACTTTGACCCCGGAAGGCGGGTGGCTCGCTGCGGACCTTCCCGGGAAATCGTCCTCAACAGCAGACGGCAGTTTCCAAGTTGTTTTCGACGTCTTGAGTCGCGCGTGGATGATTTCCCAACTGCTTTCTGTCTCCCCATACGTGGAGTGTGTCGAGCCGAAGAACTTTTTTCTTTCGGCTGGAAGCCACGCCCGGAAGGCCTTGGAGACTTGGCGAACCTTCTCTTTGGATTCTGACGCGTAGACTAGGGAGGAGCTCGCACGGACCACGTGCATCAGCAG
>CAYFQJ010000065.1:0-7486 GCA_964345205.1 uncultured Actinomyces sp.
GTGTGGACGCTCGGTCCGCCCGCTACGGAGGAGGTTACCCATGGGACAGTCACGTTTCCGCCGCCCCGCCGCGCTGACAGCCGCTGATGCCGAACAGATCATTGGCGATGTGGACCCGGCTAATGAAGCCGAGGTGGCGCACACTTCCGCCTGGGCACTCATGGGGGTTCCGAACGCTGATTTTGATGCGGAAGCCACTGAAAAATTGCGGGCCGCGGTCCGCTCCCAGGGCGTCGATATTGTGGCGGGACTGTGGGACCGTTCCCCGGACTTCACGCTGGCGGGCGCCCTCTGGCGTATCTACCTGCTGTGGCAGTGGCACCAGGCCGACCCGACAGTCTTAGAGCTGCGTTACCAGGAAGGTATTGCGGAGCTGGAGCGGCAGGGCAAAGACGTAGAGAAACTCCCGACTTTGGATGAGACTGTCCGCGCCGTCGGCGGCGTCCTCGCCGGTTACGCAACCGAGGACGACCTGGCCCCAGTTCTTGATGCGACAGCGACCATCATGCAGATTATGGCGGCTGGTGTTACTTACGGTCCCGAGTGGATCACGACCGATGAGCACCATTTGGCGCATCCGGTTACGCGCCGCCCCCAGGCGCTCCTTGACACGGCTTCCGAGTTGGCTGTTGCCGCCCAGAAGTCGCGTGAGGGGAACTTGGACTGAATTTCAGTCCCAGCCGCTAACAGCGCACTTCAGGAGTAGTTGTGGTTAAACCGACCGGTATTTCGTCCGCAGTCCCCGAAAACAATGACGCCGTCGCCATGGACCGCACGCACAGTTCAGCCGACCCGACGTGGGAACCGGCTCTGGCCGAGGAAATGTTCATTCCCGCCGACGCGCAACAGCTCGTGGGGGTCGAACATGCCGATGAAGAGTACGAACTGTTGGACGATGTGGAGTTATCGGACCTCGACGAAATCGTCCCCACCCTTGGGCTGCCATTAGATCCCGGCGCGAAACTCGGTTTCGATGAACCGCTGCCGAAGGGTCGCTTCGCGGATCGGGAACTGTCCTGGTTGGCGTTCAACGAAAGGGTTTTGGAACAGTCCGAAGACCCCACCGTGCCGCTGTTGGAACGCCTCTGGTTCTCCGCGATTTTCAGTTCCAACCTGGACGAGTTCTTCATGGTGCGAGTCGCCGGACTGAAACGCCGAATCGCTGCGGGAATTGCCCGCCCCACCGCCGCCGGTTTACGCCCTCGCGAAGTCCTCGACCTAATCTCGCGGCAAACCCGTGAGCTCAGCGAAAGGCAGGCGGATAACTTCTTTGCGGACTTCCTGCCCGCCCTCGACGAAAACGGTATTCACCTGCGGAAGTGGGATGACCTCGACGAAGTGCAGCAAGAACGCATGTCGGTCTACTTCCGGCACCGAGTTTTCCCGATCCTCACCCCGCTTGCCGTCGACCCTTCGCACCCGTTCCCCTATATTTCTGGCCTATCGCTGAATATCGCGGTCATCATCAAGAACCCGGTTTCGGGGAAGCAGCATTTCGCCAGGCTCAAAGTGCCAGAGAGCATTCCGCGCCTCATCTGTGTCGAAACGGCCAATAGTGAAGGGGACCCCGAGAAATACATTACTCGCGGTGACGGCGTTAATTTTGTGCCCGTCGAGGACCTGATCATCGCACATTTGGATCACCTGTTCCCCGGCGTCGAAATCCTCGAAGCACACACTTTCCGGGTGACGCGGAACGAGGATGTCGCCGTCGAAGAGGACGATGCCGAGAACCTGCTGGTCGCCATGGAAGAAGAGCTGCTGCGGCGCCGCTTCGGCCCGGTCGTACGACTCGAAGTGGCCGACGACATCAGCCAGTCCGTCCTCAACCTTTTGCAGGACAAACTGGGAATCGATACCGCCGATATTTACCGTCTGCCGCCGCCGCTCGATTTCACCGCCTTCAACGAACTGCACGCTTTGGACCTGCCGCACCTGAAGTTCCCACCCTATGTCCCCGTGACTGCCGCCGGACTATCCGAGGCCGAATCCTCAACTCCGGGTGATGTTTTCGCGTTCATCCGCTCCGGCGACGTCCTTCTGCACCACCCTTATGATTCCTTCGCCACGTCGGTCCAACAGTTCATCAGTCAGGCCGCGCGGGACCCGAACGTGCTGGCCATCAAACAGACGCTGTACCGCACCTCGAAAACCTCGCCGATTGTGTCTTCACTGATCGAGGCCGCCGCCAACGGCAAACAGGTCGTCGCGGTGATCGAAATCAAGGCGCGCTTCGACGAGGACGCCAATATCTCGTGGGCCCGGCAGCTCGAACGGGCCGGGGTGCATGTTGTCTACGGTGTTCTTGGCTTGAAGACACACTGCAAACTGTCGCTGGTTGTCCGCCAGGAAAGCACCGGGTTGCGCCGCTACGCCCACATCGGCACCGGCAACTACCACCCGGGGACGGCTCGCGGTTACGAGGACCTCGGGATCCTTACCGACGACCCGGTCGTCACCCAAGATCTGGGGCGCCTCTTCAACCAGCTTTCTGGATATGCACCCCGTTCCACTTTCAACCGGTTGCTGGTTGCGCCCGTGTCGATCCGCACGGGACTGATCGAGCGGATCAACGAAGAAATTAGGCGCCAGCGAGCCGGAGAGCCAGCGTGGATTGGCATCAAAGTGAATTCGCTGGTCGACGAAAAAACCATCGACGCCCTCTACCGCGCCTCACAAGCGGGCGTCCCTGTTGACTTGGTCGTGCGTGGGACCTGCGGTTTGCGGGCCGGGATCAAGGGGCTCTCTGAGAACATTCGGGTCAGATCTATCTTGGGGCGCTACCTGGAACACTCGCGGATCTTCGCTTTTGGAGTGGGAGAGAGACAGGAAGCTTGGATTGGTTCGGCCGACCTCATGCACCGAAATTTAGATCGCCGTGTCGAAGCTCTGGTCCGCATTGAAGATCCGCAGCAGGTCGAATATTTGGTGGGACTCATCGAAATGGGAGTGTCCCCCCGAGTCTCGTCATGGCGGCTGCGGAAGAGCGGCGCGTGGCGCCGACACACCCACGACAAGAAGGGGAACCCCCTTGTAGATATGCAGGACCTGTTGATGGAGCGGGCCTCGGCGCGTGTCGTTGGGAGATAGTTCTTACAGAGCTCAGATCACCAGGTGACCGGCAACTGGTTACACTGGAAACGTGGCACACCGACCTAAACCGAGTTCTCGACGGCTGATTCGTTCCGCTGGCGCCCTAGTCTGGCGACTGCAGGAGGGTTTGGTGGCCCCGAAACCGGGCACCCCCCTCGACCCCGAAGATCTTGAAGTGCTACTGGTTCACCGCCCTCAGTATCGGGACTGGTCGTGGCCCAAAGGGAAGAGCGAATCCAATGAACCGATCGCTCAGACAGCGGTGCGCGAGGTCGAGGAAGAAACCGGCGCGATCGTCACCCTTGATCACCCGCTGACGACGCAGCGGTACCGACTGGGCTCTGGACATATCAAAGAAGTTTATTATTGGACCGGCCAGCTAATTGGGGACAACCCGGCCCGGTCGGCGCGACCTCCCGTGATTCGGGCCTCGCGTAAAGAAATTGACGTGACGCTGTGGGCCAAACCGAGCCGAGCACGCCAGATGTTGACCCGGCGCGGAGACCGGCGCCTGCTTGATGAACTTGTCAACCACGCCGTTGAAGCGACCCTTGATTCAGCCACACTGATTTTGGTGCGCCACGCGAAAGCGACGTCCCGGAAAGCTTGGGACGGCCCGGAGCAGACTAGGCCGCTGACCCGACTGGGCGGAACTCAGGCTTTGGATCTGGTGCCGCTGCTCTCGGCTTTCGGCGTCGATCAGCTCTACGCCAGTCCGTGGTTGCGTACCGAACAGACCCTGGCACCGTATGGGGCGCTGACTCGCGAAGCAATTCACCTTGACGGGAGGCTGACGGAAGCGGCGGCCACAGAGAACCCTGTGGACCTGCAGGTTCTGATGGGGGAGCTGATGGGGCATACGAGCGGGCGCCGTGCCGTGTGCGTGCACCGCCCCACGGTGAAGGACCTGTTGAAACCGGTGGTCGGTGGTCGTCCCTTCGCTCATTTCCCCGCGCTTGAAAGGCCCAAGCGTGAGTTGAGGACCGCCGAAATGTTCGTCATCCACCTGGAGCACAGTCGCGGGGAACCGCGCCCCGTCACCATCGAGAGGCACTCGGTTCACACCAAGCTAATTGGCGGGTGAGGGCGAGGGAACTAGCGGCGTGTGCCCTTGATCGACTCGGTGAGCTGGTCACCCGTGGCCGAACGCGCCACACAAACCACTTCGTAATCGCCTTTTTCCCAGGTTTTCTCTGAGGGCGTCAGCGGCACCAAATCGTAAAGGGAAGTGGCCGGGTCGATTCCGACGTACTCCCGGAACTGACGTTTGCACCCCTCCTCGGCAAGGTCCGCTAACTCTTGCACGCCGGGGAACTCATCGGCTGTCACCGCGTAGGCGCCGATAACTTCGCCGTAGTGTTCGCGGTCGCAAGAAGTGGTGCTCACCTGAGAGGTGCTGCCAATCCCCCCGAACTCTTTGACGCAGTCACCCACGCGCAACTGGGATCCCGCACACCCGGAAAGCAGAATGGTCCCCACCAGGCCTCCCGACACAAGGAGAGAGACCAGTGGAGACCGAACCGCTTTAGTGTTTCGGGTCATCCGGGAATAACCCAGTGCATTACCCAGTACATGGCGTACGCGACTCCCGCCGCTGCGGGAAGAGTCAAGAACCACGCGATGACGATATTCCCCGCCACACCCCATCGCACCGCAGACTAGCGTCGGGTCGCCCCGGCACCGAGGATCGCCGAAGTGATCGTCTGAGTGGTGGAAATTGGCGCGTGGAAGCCGAAAGCGGTGATGTAGAGGATCGCGGCCGAGACGCCCTCGGCAACGCAACCGCGGGCCGGGTCAAGATCGATGATCTTTTGCCCCAGCGTCTTCATGATTCGCGCCCCACCAGAGTAGGTTCCCAAAGATATCGCCAACGCCGCCGACAGTTTCACCCAGGTTGGGATGTTCATGTCGCCGGTGGCCGCATCGTAAATGTTGTGAGTCTCGCCGTATCCGCCTGCCAGCAGCGCCATCACGATGACACCCATAGTCTTTTGGGCATCCTGCAAACCGTGGCCCAAAGCCATGGCAGCCGCCGAAGCGGTCTGCAGGTGACGGAAACGCCGCATACTGCGGTGATACGGACGGTTCACCATCGCCGCCAGTAGCGCCTTCATTAGGAAGAATGACAGGGTGAAACCAACCACCGGGGAGAGGAACATAGGGATAATCACGTGTTGCATGATTCCCCACCATTCGACCTGAGTGGCCGAGGCGAGGCCCGCACCGACCAGACCGCCGATGAGGGCGTGGGATGACGAGGACGGCATCCCGAACCACCAGGTGATGTAGTTCCAGGTGACGGCACCAAGTAGGGCAGCGAGGACAATGACTAGGCCCATTCGCTGCAGGTTGATGTCGGTGGAATTAGCGTAGTGCCCAATATCGATGATTCCCTCACCGATAGTTTTGGCGACCTCCGTTCCCATCAGCGCGCCGATCACGTTCATCACAGCTGCCATCAGCAGGGCGACTCGCGGTGTCAGAGCCCGGGTGGAAACGGACGTCGCGATGGCGTTCGCTGCGTCGTGGAAACCGTTGGTGTAGTCAAAAAGCAAAGCGATCGCTATAACGACGATTACGAGGGTGAGATTGAGGGTCACGCCTCAGGACTCCTTCACCGCGATGGACTCGATCCCATTCGCCAAGTCTTCAAAAGCGTCGGCACACTTCTCGAGGGTCCCGACGATGTCTTTCAGCTTGATGATGGTCACGGGGTCCAGGCCGGAGTCGAACAGATTCTGCAGCGCGCGGCGGTAGGCCTTGTCGCCGTCGTTCTCGAGGCGGTTAATTTCGACCCAGTAGTCGCGCATCGTCAGCGGACGTTTCAAGTTCGGCATGTTCTCGGCAGTTAGCGCCGCACAGCGAGCCAGAACGTCGATCTGAGCGTCAACGAAGGAGGAGATGGGTTCAGGGATTGTGACCAACTGGTAGAGGACCAGCAGGTCGCCGGCCTCGTCAAGAAGGTCCATGCAGTCGTCAAGGTCGGAGGCGAGCTGGGAAATATCTTCCCGGTCGAAGGGAGTCACGAACGACTGGTTCAGTTTGCGGATCATGCTGTGGTTGATCTCGTCAGCCGCATGTTCCACTTCGTGGAGGCGATCCCTCAGGAGGGCACGGTCGCCTTCTGGTGCTTGGAATAATGTCTTGAGCAGGTCAACGCCGATTACGAGCTGATCTGCCTGCGATGTCAGTAGTTCAAAGAACGACGGACCGCGATTTTTTCTTCTTGCCAATTCTGGACACTCCGAGACCTGTATCGAAACGGTTGAGGCGTGAACAGACTACGACACAAGAAGCAAAGTTACGCAATTAAGTTCCCTCTAGACCCAAATAAGTTCCCTCTAGACCCAAAGTTGGCCACTTTTTGGACAGGACCCTGGCACTAACGTCCCAAATTTCGCGAGGGAGGTGCTTTTTTCGCCCAGGTGCGCGATAATGAGTCAGCTGGTTTGAAGCGGTTACGTTTCAAAAATGAACTAAAGAAAAAGTCCCTCAGGAGGCAAGCAACCAATGACCGTTACCGAACAGGACGTTCGCGCGGCAGCGCCGTCAAACACTCCCGAAGATGTAATCAGCTGGGTTACCGAGATCGCTGCTCTCACAAAGCCCGCACGTGTGGAGTTTACAGATGGTTCCGACGCTGAGTGGGATCGCCTCACCACCGAAATGGTAGAGAGTGGCATGTTCACTCGCCTGAACGAAGAGAAGCGCCCTAATAGCTTCCTCGCTCGTTCACTTCCCTCGGATGTGGCGCGTGTTGAATCACGAACCTACATTTGCTGCGAAAACCCCGAAGATGCTGGCCCCACCAACAACTGGGCCGATCCGGCTGAAATGAAGACCATCCTGAACGAAAAGTTCGATGGTGCCATGGCTGGCCGCACTATGTACGTGATTCCCTTCTCGATGGGCCCCGTCGGTGGCCCCATTTCGCAGCTGGGCATCGAAATCTCTGACTCACCTTACGTAGTTGCTAACATGCGCATCATGACTCGCATGGGCAAGGCCGCGATGGATTTGATCGCTGCCGGTCAGCCCTGGGTCCCCGCCGTTCACTCAGTGGGCGCTCCTCTGGAAGAGGGCGACGTGGATGCCGTATGGCCTTGCAATGATGAGAAATACATCACACACTTCCCCGAGACTAATGAAATCTGGTCTTACGGTTCGGGCTACGGCGGTAACGCCCTGCTCGGCAAGAAGTGCTTCGCCCTGCGTATCGCTTCAACAATGGCGCGGGACAACAACTGGATGGCCGAACACATGCTGGTTCTGCGACTCACTCGCGAATCGGATGGCCGCCAGTTCCATGTGACAGGCGCGTTCCCGTCAGCAACAGGTAAAACTAACCTGGCGATGCTGCTGCCTACCATTCCCGGCTACGTCGTCGAAACAG
>CAYFQJ010000066.1:0-7469 GCA_964345205.1 uncultured Actinomyces sp.
GGTCGTCCTCCAAAATGGTGGTTAGCGGTCCGGACAGTTTCGTAGTTTCCTGGTCGAGGGCGGCGAGCAAATGGCCCGGCGCCAACCTTTGGGCGGGGGACGGGTTCAGTGCAGCCGTGAAGATTGCTGCCAGTCCCGTGGGAAGGCCCGCGCAGTCCGGCGTGCCCTGGTAGACCCGGTGGAGCACCGCAGATTGAGTTCCGATGCCGAAGGGAGGTCGTCCGGTGAGCGAACTCAGCAAAAGTGCCGCCCACGCCCACCAGTCTCCGCGTTTCCATCCGAGGAAGTCCGTGGCGTTCGGCCGGTTCATGATTTCGGGGCTCACGTAGCCGGGAGTCCCGGTCAGCTTCCCCGTCTGGGTCAGCCTCTCGTCCTGATCGCCTTGAGCAATCCCAAAGTCGATGAGGACGGGTCCGTCGGCGGCAATGATGATGTTTGCCGGCTTCAGGTCCCGATGCGCAATGTTTTGCTGATGGATCCTGATCAGGAGGTCGGCCAGCTGCTCGCCGAGGAAGTGGCATTCTTCCAGGCTGAGAGGTTCTTCCCGAACGACCTCTTCGAGGGTGGGCCCCTCGATTAGTTCGGTGACAACAAAGGGCGATTCGTCATCGGCCTCGAAATCAAGGACTCGGGCTATTCCATCTCCACTGATCTGATTGACGAGTCGGGCTTCGCGCTGAAGCCGCTTGCGGCTGCTCTCGGTGCTGGCCAGGGCCGGGTGCAGAAGTTTGAGCGCATAGCGGTTCCCCCCACCATCTTCGGCCTCCCAAACTGTCCCGGATCCGCCTGTTCCCAATCGTCGGAGCAGGTGGTAGCCGCCCACCCACCCGGGGGTCCCTCGGTTCGCTTGGGGGGCGTCGCTCATGCGGGAAGATTAGCGGTTCCGCAGTATCATTGGGGTGAGGCACGCGGTCCGAGCCCGGTTTATCGCAGCCTGCAAAACTGGTTTTTATTGCCATTTTCTGTGTTATGCTTGTCGTGGTTTTGCGCGCAATGGTGCGCTGCCCGGCTCTTGAAATCTCAGGGGTCGAATGAACTGCTCTACTCGGACCGTCCGGCACGTACCTGCCGGTGGAGGATATGAAGATGGCAAGTGTAACTTTTGACAAAGCGACCCGAATTTACCCGGGTTCCGATCACCCAGCTGTGAATGCTCTGGACCTATATATTGAAGATGGTGAATTTCTGGTTCTAGTCGGCCCATCCGGTTGTGGAAAGTCAACATCACTGCGCATGTTGGCCGGACTGGAAGACGTCAACTCAGGACGTATCTTCATTGGTGAACGCGACGTCACTGACGTACAACCAAAGAACCGCGACATTGCAATGGTTTTCCAGAACTACGCCCTGTACCCGCACATGACGGTACGCGAAAACATGGGTTTCGCCCTCAAGATTGCGGGACGCCCCAAGGCTGAAATCAACGAACGTGTCAATGAGGCCGCTCGTATTCTCGATCTGGTTCCCTACCTGGATCGCAAACCAAAAGCGCTCTCGGGTGGTCAGCGTCAGCGTGTCGCCATGGGACGCGCGATTGTGCGTAAACCGCAGGTGTTCCTCATGGATGAACCCCTGTCGAACCTCGACGCGAAACTGCGTGTGCAGACTCGTACCCAGATCGCTTCGCTGCAGCGTTCGCTCGGTGTCACCACCGTTTACGTGACCCACGACCAGACCGAAGCCCTAACAATGGGTGATCGCATCGCCGTTCTCAAGGACGGTTTGCTGCAGCAGGTTGGTACCCCGCGGGACATGTACGAAACTCCCGCGAACGCATTCGTGGCTGGTTTCATCGGTTCACCCGCCATGAACTTGGGAACATTTAACATTGAGGGTGACACCGCCACTCTGGGGCCAGCCACAGTCAAGCTGTCTCCCGAAACTCTTGAGGCTGTCACCGAAGCTGACGAAGGCAAAATCATTATTGGTTTCCGCCCCGAAGCGCTTGAGCCTGCTGTCGCCGACGCTGAAGGGACCATCCCGATTCAGGTTGACCTGGTCGAAGAACTCGGTTCCGATGCCTACATCTATGGGCACCTGGCCGGAATGGAACCCGGGCACGGCCTTGGTTCCGGTGGTGAACAGCTGGTGGTCCGCGTTGGACCTAACAGTGCGCCCCCAGCGGGAACAGTGATTTACACGAAGATCCGCGACGGGGAAGAACACTGCTTCTCTGCCGCAACTGGTGATCGTCTGCCTAACTGAAACAAGTTAGGATAACAGCGTAAGCTGCAGAATCGGCAGGGGTCCCCAAATCGGGCCCCTGCCGATTAGCATTACCGCCCACAAACCGAAGACAGAAAATGCCCCAAACCTTGGAAATAACTGCGGCGAACGTCGACCCTGCCCTCCTGGACCTTCCCTGGGATATCCCCCTGGAAGAGTGGCCGCGAGACATCTTGGCGGCCCTCCCTCGCGGACTATCGAGGCACGTCGTACGGTTCGTTAACCTTTCTGGACGGGTCATCGCCGTCAAGGAAATCGGGGAAAATGTTGCACACCGCGAGTACGACCTCCTGCGCGACCTGGTTCGCATCGGAGCTCCCTCAGTTCTCCCAACTGCCGTGGTCACCGGACGACGCGATGCCAATGGTGAAGAGCTCAACGGGGTGCTCATCACCGAGCACCTCCAGTATTCTCTGCCGTACCGTGCTCTGTTCCGCCAGTCACTGACGCCGGTGACCGCCGACCGTCTGATTGACGCACTCGCAGTTCTTCTGGTCCGACTGCACCTTCTTGGTTTCTACTGGGGCGATGTCTCCCTTTCTAACACCCTGTTCCGACGGGACGCTGGTGCGTTCTCGGCCTACCTGGTTGACGCTGAAACTGGGGAGCTTCATCCGGCTTTGACCGAGGGGCAACGCAACTACGACGTGAACCTCGCCCGGGTCAACATCATCGGCGAACTGATGGACTTGCAAGCCGGGGAATACCTTGGTGAAGACGTCGACGTCATCGGCATCGGTAACCGAATTGTCGACCGGTATGAACAGCTGTGGGAAGCTTTGACCGCCCCCGAATACATTGAAGAGGGGCAAAACTGGAGAATCACGAAGCGCATCGAACGTCTGAACTCGCTCGGGTTCTCGATCGACGAACTCACCATGAGTTCCGATCCGGAAAACCAGCGGATCATGATTCAACCGAAAGTTGTCGACGCGGGGCACTACCATCGTCAAATCATGAAGCTCACCGGAATGGACGTCGAAGAGGCCCAGGCACGTCGCATGTTGGACGACCTCGACACCTACCGGATGGTGCATAACCTTTCGGACATGCCATTGGAGCTCGTGGCTCACCAGTGGCAGCGCGAAGAGTTCGAACCGGTGATCCAGGCGATCCCGCAAGAACTGACCGGGAAACTTCAACCCGGACAGATTTACCACGAATACTTGGAACACAAATGGTATTTGGCGCAGCAGGCACAACACGACCTCCCTTCGGAGGTCGCAGTCGCGTCCTACATTGAGAACGTCCTCCGCCAGAAGAAAGATGAAGCGATCTTCCTTGATAGCGACCCGCTGTCTGACACGAACGAGTTCCAAGCAATAATTGATGACCCCGAGTACAACGTCATCAGCGACACCGAATCTGTGCCAGAAGAGAATTGGGAACCTGAAAGTGACGACTGATAAGCTTCGCCTCTTCGCCAAGCGGGGAGCCTCCAATGTGGCACCCGAAAACACCATGGCGGCCTTCATCAAATGTTTGGAACTCAACGTCGACTGGTTCGAATTTGACGTTCAAATGGCCGGCGACTCCTCCATCGTGGTGATGCACGACAGCACCGTCGACCGCACCACCGACGGGACCGGGAAAGTCTCTGAAATGAGTTTCGCCCAGCTCCGAAGGCTCGACGCGGGGAAATGGTTCGCGCCTCAGTTCCGACTTGAACGGATCCCCGAACTGACCACAGTTATCGACCTGCTGAACAACAGCGCACTCAGTGCAAATATCGAAATCAAACCCGAATTTGGCAGTGCCGCACGTCGAAGCCAAATCATCAGTGCGGTCAGCGCCAGCCTGCGACACCTCGAAGATCCCACGAAAATCCTGATCTCAAGCTTCCAACCCGAAATACTCGCACGCATCAAAGAGAGCAACCCGGAATATGCGCGAGCCCTGGTTGTCGAGCGGGAACCGCTGCGCAGCGACCTCACCGGCATTATCGAACTGGCCAAAGAGCTTGAATGTCAAGCGGTTCACCCCGAAAACACGGGGCTTCAACCTGGGCAGGTTGAAGAGTTGCGCGCTGCTGACCTGCAAGTGAACGTGTGGACCGTTGACGACCCGAAACGGGCAGACGAAATTCAGCAGTGGGGCGTCACCGGGATTTTCACGACCGAACCGCAAGAAATGGCTGCTGCTCTCAACTGACGTTTAGGTCCCAGCAGATCGGCGTTGCGCCCTCCGCTATCAACAGTTCGTTGACTTGAGAAAAAGGCCGTGAGCCGAAGAAGCCGCGCCGAGCCGACAAGGGCGACGGGTGGGCTGACTCAACGATCGGGACACCATCGAGCAGGGGGCGGACCGCCTGCGCGTCGCGCCCCCAAAGTACGGCCACCAGCGGAGTGTTGCGTGCGGCCAGTGCCGAAATTGCGCAGTCAGTTACCTCTTCCCAGCCGCGGCGACGATGCGAACCCGCGGCTCCGGCACGGACCGTCAAGACCCGGTTCAAGAGGCACACACCCTGATCAGCCCAGCCAGAAAGGTCCCCCGAATTTGCGGGCGGCACGCCTAAATCTTCAGATAGCTCAGCGAAAATATTCCGCAGAGAACGCGGAAGCGGCGAATCGGGGGCCACCGAAAAAGACAGGCCGACTGCGTCGCCCGCAGTTGGATAGGGATCCTGACCCACCAGGAGCACCTTGACCTGATCGAAGGGGTATCGGAAGGCCCGCAGCACATTTTCTGGGGACGGTTGCGGGGCGAAGCCCTCGGCGACCTCGTTCTCGAGAAAAACTTCCAACGACCTCAGCTGCACAGCAACGGGACGCAAAGCAGCTTCCCAGCCGGGGTCCAAATTGGATGCCCACTGCGGGCTCGGACCTGAACTATTCAGAACCATCCCCCTATTTTACGCCGCGCGGTCGCCTCGGCGGTAACGGTCCTCGGGAGTTCACGAAAATCTTGTAGGGTAGAGGCGTGAGTTCTACATATCCCGAAGATGAGTTCGACAATCCACCAGAAGACGGGCCGACCGGGATCCACCGACAGCCGCCGTCACGCTGGCGTCCCGTGCTGCCCTTCCTGGTGATCCTGGTTGTTGTCCCCCTTTTAGCTTGGGGGATGACGGCCCTGCTCCAACGCAGCGGCGAAAACACTCTGACTGGGACGCCTCAAAGTAAGCCGACCAATACCCAAAGTGGCGAAACAGTGGCGCCGGTTGTTCCCCCCACCGACCCCGACGAAGTTGAAATTCTTGACGGACTTGGGGACGACTCAGAATCATCCGACCCGGCGACCTCCGGGGGTGATGACGCAGTCGGTTACGACTACAACATTCAGGTGCTTAACTCTTCGGGTGTTGCTGGATACGCCGGAGATGTTGCCGATACGCTAATGGCGGACGGTTTCACGGACGTGACCGCGGGGAATACCTCTGGTTGGGTCACCACCGAAAACACGGTGTTTTATTCGTCAGAGGAGCAAAAATCCACCGCCGAACACGTGGCGAAACTGCTGAACATCAGTAACGTCACCGAAAATGCGAATGCTACCGGCAGTGGCGACATCGTGGTGCTGCTGCTTAGCTGAGTCGTACTCGTCGCCGAAAACAGGACGCAAACTGGCGCAAAGCTGATACGGATACGCTCAACTTCACTCTTGCACTCTCGGGCCGAGAGTGCCAAACTGGTTGTTAACACTTTCCGGTCGGAAGTGAAAGACAGTCGGTCTTGTGTGAGGGTAGCCGAGTGTTCGAGACAGGAACGAACACTCGGTGACCCGTCCGTCGCGGGCACCCGGGACCCCAACCGCTTTTGCGGAAGGAATACATTCAATGAGCAAAACTATTTCTTATGATGAAGAGGCCCGTCGTGGCATGGAACGCGGTCTGGACCAGTTGGCTGACACTGTAAAGGTCACACTGGGCCCCCGCGGACGAAATGTGGTTCTCGACAAAAAATGGGGCGCACCTGTAATTACGAAGGACGGCGTCTCTGTTGCTAAAGAGATCGAGCTGGAAGATCCACTAGAGCGGATCGGTGCTGAACTGGTCAAAGAGGTAGCCAAACGTACCGATGACGTTGCCGGAGACGGCACAACCACCGCTACAGTTCTGGCCCAGGCACTGGTGCGTGAAGGTCTGCGCAACGTTGCAGCCGGGTCGAACCCCGTCGAAATTAAGCGCGGCATCGACAAGGCTGTGGCCGCTATTGTTGCGCGCCTCCACGAAGTAGCCGTTCCCATCGAGACGTCCGAGCAGATCGCGAACACCGCCTCGATTTCGGCCAACGACCCCGAAATCGGCAAACTAATCGCTGAAGCTTTCGAAACTGTGGGTGCTGAGGGTGTTGTCACCGTCGAGGAAACCAACTCTTTCGACACCACACTCGAAACCACTGAAGGTATGCGCTTCGACAAGGGATACCTTTCCGCCTACTTTGTGACCGATACTGAACGCCAGGAAGCTGTTCTCGAGGACGCGTACGTTCTGCTGGTCGAGTCGAAGATCTCCAACATCAAGGACCTGCTGCCGCTGCTTGAAAAGGTCATGCAGACAGGTAAGCCCATGCTGATCGTTGCTGAAGACATCGAAGGGGAAGCTCTGGCGACCCTCGTCGTCAACAAGATCCGTGGCATCTTCAAGTCCGTCGCAGTGAAGGCCCCCGGTTTCGGAGACCGTCGTAAGGCGATGCTGCAGGACATGGCAATCCTTACCGGTGGTCAGGTCATTTCTGAAACTGTTGGCCTCACACTGGAAAACGCTGATCTCGACACCCTGGGCCGCGCCCGAAAGGTCGTTGTCACCAAGGACGAAACCACCATTGTTGAAGGCGCTGGCGACAAGGAAGCTCTTGACGGCCGCGTCAAGCAGATTCGCGCCGAAATCGACGCAACCGACTCGGATTACGATCGCGAAAAACTGCAGGAACGTCTCGCGAAACTGGCCGGTGGCGTCGCCATCATCAAATCGGGTGCCGCTACTGAAGTGGAACTTAAAGAACGCAAGCACCGCATTGAGGACGCAGTCCGCAACGCACGTGCAGCTTCAGAAGAAGGCATCGTTGCCGGTGGTGGAGTGGCTCTGCTCCAGGCTGCCCAAGACGTGTTGGAAACTGTTTCAGCAGAAGGCGATGAAGCAACCGGTGTGAACATTGTTCGCGTGGCCGTTGCTGCCCCCATCAAGCAGATCGCTGAGAACGCTGGTGTTGAAGGTGGCGTAGTTGTCGACCGTGTGTCCAATATGGATCGCGGCTTCGGACTGAACGCCGCTACTGGCGAATACGGTGACCTGCTCACTGAAG
>CAYFQJ010000067.1:0-6979 GCA_964345205.1 uncultured Actinomyces sp.
ACGGCGATATGGGCCTCAAATTTGCCCGAGTGCGTAAAGAGATCGATATCAACACCGGGCGGCCGCGCGATGGTTCCGACATTGTTCGCATCGGCAGGCAACAGCAACTTCTGGGCGCGATGGTAGGGGAACTGTTAGATTCCAACCTGTTCACCGACCTGCCGAAACTTTACACTTTTGTTCAAGAGGCAATGCAGACAGCTGGGTTCTCCCGTTCACTGTCCTCAATGACGACCGATGCGGCGTTGCTGATGTCGATGAAGAACACCCCGCGCGAAAACATCCGTTTCGTGACGATCCCATGGGAAACCTACGTTTACGACACCAACCGGGTCGTTCCGGCCGAGCCGCTCGCGCAGGAACTATTCGCGAGCCTGAGGGAAGACCAGCCGCTCCCCGCAGGGATAATTTACAAAGACCTGGATAACCAGAGCTTCATCATCGACGCGGACGGCGAATCGATTCCCCTCGACGAGTACGGCAATCCGATCTACCCGGATACGGATGACTCTTCCACGACTGACACAGGCGAGGACGGCACCGCCCTCGGTTTGGCACCGCGGCCCTACACGGCACCCGCGCGCCCTAAACTGTAGATCTTCCGGAGATAACTTTGACTGATAAGAATCAGCCGCCCGCAATACCTCCTTCGATCAGTCCTGGCGAACGGCGGCAACGCCCGAAACCGCCCAATGCTGGGAGGCTGAAACAGGTTCCGGCGGCGACAACGCCACCTGCAGCGCCGGCCTCGGCAGGCCCGGCCTCAGTAGCGCCGACCGAGAGGCGTCAGCGTCCTCAGCGAGTCAACCCGGATGGTAGTACCCCTAAACGCCAGTCGATCATCCCAGGCGATGCGCAGGCTCCCGCTGCTAAAACGATCCCGCCGACAATCGCGCCTCGACCGGCCGCGCCGGCCCGCACACCTGCTGGCCCGAGCTTTCGGGGCGCTCCGATCACTCCGGGAAGTCCGGCCACGCCACCCATTGAAGTAGAAAAGCCTAAAGCCACCCGGAAGAAACGGCGCCGGTGGCCCTGGGTGCTGGTGGCCGTCCTCGTCGTCCTCATCGCGTGGCCCGTCTACCTGATCTCAGACACGAATGCTCACCTGCAACGCGTCGAAGCCATTGTGGGTGGCCCGGATACGCCGGGGACGACCTACCTGCTGGCGGGGTCCGATGCGCGGCCCGAGGGCGTCCAGACCGATATTGAGGGCGACCGCACCGACTCCATCATGATGATCCACGTGGCACCGAACGGGCAGACCAGCATGGTTTCCCTGCCGCGTGACACCTACGTAGAGATCCCCGGTTACGGCTGGAACAAACTGAACGCCGCCTTTAGCTTCGGCGGCCCGCAACTGCTGGTTGAGACCGTCCAAATCATGTCCGGCGTGACCATTGATCACTACGCGCAAATCAATATGGAGGGCGTCAGCGAACTGGTCGATGCTGTCGGAGGGGTGAACCTCTGCATGGATTTTGATGCGGTGGATCCCCACTCGGGGCTTGACTGGACCGCTGGCTGCCACGATGCTGATGGCGCCACGGCCCTCGCTTTCGCGCGGATGCGTTATGAAGACCCTCGAGGCGACCTGGGACGCGCCCAAAGGCAGAGAGAAGTCATTGCGGCGGTCACCGATAAGGCCGTCAACGTGGGGACGTTCCTCAACCCGTTCCAGCAGCAAAAACTGGCGCGCGCCGGGACTGCGACCCTGCCGGTCGACGAAACGATGGGGGTCTTCGACATCGGGAAACTGCTTTTGGCGTTCAGGAATGCCAGTGGTTCAGAGCTGACCGGCACCCCGCCACTCAGTTCCATCTCGGAGATGACCAACGTGGGTTCAGTGGTTCTTCTTGATGCGGAACGGGCCCCGCAGTTCTTCCAGAAGCTCATCGACGGGACGCTAACAACCGCCGATTTCGACAGTATCTTCTAGGTTAGGTCAGCGCCCACGTCGATGCGGCGGGGTCCTGCCTGCCACGCATCCCACGCGGACTGCAGAATTTCCGTGACCCCGTTTTGGGCTTCCCAACCCATTTCTTCGCGGATGCGCGCGGCGTCCCCAATCAGTTGCGGCGGGTCCCCGGGGCGGCGCCCCTCAACCTCGATGGGGAAGTTCCAACCGGAAACCTGCTGCAGTCCCTCAACAATTTCACGGACCGAAGTTCCCTGACCGGTACCAACGTTGAAAGCCCGGTGCTGGAGAGCACCCTCATCCAGTGCATCTAAAGCACGCAGATGTGCGTCAGCCAGGTCAGCCACATGGATATAGTCGCGCACGCAGGTGCCATCGGGCGTCGGGTAGTCTTCGCCGAAAATAATCGGTGCTTGGCCGCGGGAAAGGCGGTCCAAAACCATCGGCACCAGGTTCAAAGTTGCCGGATCGGACAGATCATCACTGCCAGCGCCAGCCACGTTGAAGTAGCGCAGGGCGACCCACTGCAGGCCCCAGGCCTTTTCGCAGTCCTCTAGGAGCTGCTCACCGATCAGTTTGGTTTGACCGTACGGATTGATGGGTTCCTTCTGCATGTCTTCAGCGACAACAGAGACCTGCGGCATCCCGTAGACCGCTGCGGAGGACGAAAAGATCATTTTGCGCACACCAGCGTCGTACATGGCTCGCGTCAAGTTCGCCATGCCTCCAACGTTCTGCCGGAAATACCAGGAAGGGCGCGAGACCGACTCCCCGACCTGTTTGCGCGCCGCGAAGTGGATGACCGCGTCGACGTCCTCGTCAATCATTGTGTCAGTCAACATGCGGTAGGACGCGTCGGTGGAGATATCGACCTTCACCAGTTTGGCATCCCCGATTCGGGACGGATCACCGTAGCTGAGGTCGTCGACCACCACTACCCTCTGACCGCGTTCCTGCAGCATTCGAACCACATGGGCGCCGATGTACCCGGCCCCGCCCGTCACCAAAATAGTCATGTGGTCCATGGTACTCGCCTTACCTCGGAATCGGTTGATTTTGGCGGCGCCGGGTCGCGCACCCTTACACTGGGGTCTATGACCGCGGTTCCTCCCTGGGTAAGACGCCTTCCGTTCGTGGAGCGATGGTCACCAACGCAGCAGGCCCGCGTGGTCGAAGTGCTGCGTTTCGGGATTGTCGGCGGCGCCAACTGGATTGTCGACTTCGCCGTTTTCAACACGGCGCGCTGGGCGCTACCCGAGGGTTGGGTGATGCTCGCCAAAATTACGGCGGTCGCGATCGCCGCAACTTTTTCGTGGATCGTCAACAGGGCGTGGACGTTCCGTGCCCGCGCCACCAACAACCCGAGGCGGGAATGGGTGACCTTCCTGATCGTCAACGCTTTGGGCTTGCTACCGCCGCTTGGGTGCCTCTGGTTGACACACTACGTTTGGGGTTGGACCTCCGCCCTCGCAGATAACATTTCCGCCAACGTTGTCGGGCTGATCCTGGGGACGGCACTGCGTTACTTCGGGTATCGCTACCTGGTGTTCACCAAAAACTAGAGGCGGCGGGTGCGGCGCCCCATCGAGAGCAGCGAACCTTCGGGCATCACCAGGTCCGGGTCAAAGTTCGAGGGGATGGCCGCCAGCGACAGGGTGAAAACTGGGGGCCGCTGCTGCGTCAGCACAAGGCGGCCGCCCATCGCCTCGCTCAGATCCTTGGCCAGTGCCAACCCGATCCCTGAAGATCCGTGTCCGGAGAAACCCATCTCGAAGAGGTCGTCGACCAGTTCATCGCTAATCCCCTCCCCTTCGTCTTCCACTTCGATGAGGACGCCTCGGGAGCTGGCGCCCTTGCGGGCCCTCACCGTGGTTGTTCCCGCGCCGTAACGCAAAGAGTTCTCGATGAGGGTGGCGAGGACCTGCGAGATTTTCCCGGTCTCAGCCAGAATGGGGCGGTGCACTTCGTCGACGAAAACCAGTTCGCGACCGGCCCGTTTAAACTGATCTTCCCATTCCTCGCGCTGAGTGTTCAGCACTTCGACAATATGGAGGGCCTCTGTTGAACCGGCGGTGCGGCGGCGGTCGTCCAGAAGTTCGGTGACCACAGTTGTCAGGCGTTCCACCTGGTCGAGCGCTGCGGCCGCTTCGACGCGGACTTCCTCTTCGGTGGAGATCATTTCGATTTCTTCCAAACGCATCGATAACGCAGTCAGGGGTGTGCGCAGCTGGTGGGAGGCATCAGAGGAACGCTGTCGTTCCACCGCTAGGCGTCCCGCCATTCTTTCGCCGGTGCGGACCAATTCATCTTGGACGAGGTCGATTTCTTCGATGCCGGAGGGTTTAAGTCGGGCCCGAACCTGACCGGAACCGATCTGTTCCGCTTGGGCCGCCAAGTAGATCAGCGGGGCCGAGAATCGTCGTGACATGCGTGAGGCCATCACCCAGCCGACAAAAATTGAGAAGACTGCGGCCAGAAGAAAGAAAAGGCTCGAATAAATTACGGAGCGGATCGCCGGGTAGGCGCTGACCTCCATGGTGATTCGAGTGCCGGCAGTGGTGAGGACATCGGATTTTAAGACCGGTCCGGTGCGCGGAGTGCCCACAACAACGGTGTAGCGGTCACGCAGTTGCACTGATGTATAGGCTTCTTCGCCGTTACCGACAGGTCGTGCCCACTGGGAAACGGTCGACTGCAATACCCAGCTGTCGTCCTCTAACCGGCGATCAACGGCGCGAGCCACCGTTTGGGCGCGAGTGTCCAGCGCACTTTGCTGCCCTGACCAAACCAGCATTCCGGCCATGATTGCGCCCGGAATACCCATCACTAAGGCAACGACCATCACCACGGTGACGATCATTCGGGTAATGCGTGCCCGCATGCAGATTCCCTAGCTCTCGAAGCGGAAACCCACTCCACGGACGGTGGTGATGAAATGGGGTGCGGCCGCATTGTCGCCGAGCTTACGGCGCAGCCAAGACACATGCATATCCAGAGTCTTCGTGGAACCCTGCGGGTCCAAGCCCCAGATCTCACGCATCAGATCTTCACGCAGCACTACGTTGCCCGCATCCGCCAAAAGACAGCTGAGTAGGTCGAACTCTTTGGCAGTTAGCGACAGTTCGCGGTCCCCCACGAAAGCGCGGTGGGCGGCGAGGTCGACGCGAACATTCTGCGCGGACAGTTCCGTTTCATCGCTCTCAGCACCGGTGCGACGCAAGAGGGCGCGCACGCGAGCCAGCAGCTCTGCCAACCGGAACGGTTTCGTCACGTAATCATCGGCACCGGCGTCCAGACCGATGACCATATCGACCTCATCGGTGCGGGCGGTCAGAATCAAGATCGGTGTGTCGAGGCCGCGGGAACGAATCTCGCGGGCCACATCCAGACCATCCATATCGGGCAACCCCAAGTCCAGAACAATGAGGTCCGCACCGCCGACCTCATTCAGCGCTCCCCGAGCGGTTCCGTGTGCCCGCACTTCGTAGCCTTCGCGCCCGAAAGCGCGCGCCAAAGGCTCGGAAATTGCGGGGTCGTCTTCAACCAGCAGAACAGTAGCCATAACTAAACTGTACCCTCCCCCGTGCCTGCCTGCAGATCACCCAGGCCCCAACGATGTAATATGTTTGTCAAGTTTAGCCCAAAAGTGACCACCGCGTAAAGGATGGGACCTGCTCAAGCCGTGTCAAAAAACTCAGTCTTGGTCAGAACGCGAAATCAAGTAGGGACTGACACTCCCAAGGCCGCGCAGTTTCGTCTTTGGGAACTCGCTAACTTCGTAGCCGGGGCCGCCTTTACCGGCGGCGATCGCGGCGGCGGTGGAGGCGTCCGTCAGAATATCGCCCGTTGGAGAAATGTCGACCAGTCGGGCGGCCAGGTTCACCGGCGGGCCGAAAACGTCACCTGAGCGGCTGAAGACATCACCCAGAACCATCGCCGCCCGCACCGGTAAAATATCGTCGGTTTGGCTCAGAGTTTCGATGAGGTGGGTGACAACATTGAGGCCGGTGGGCAGGTCGTCAGCGATGAAGAACACCGCATCGCCGATCATCTTCACGACTCGTCCACCCGCCGCCGTCACCGCGGAACGGCAAACGTATTCGAACCTCTCGATGAGGCCGACCAGACGGTCACCCATGATATTGGAGCTCGACGTATAGCTGACCATGTCAACAAAGCCGAGCGCCCTCGTCAGCGGAAAACGGCGCCTGGAGTGGTTCGCTGGGCGCGCCGCGACCTCGCGAGAGACCCGCTCTAACAGCGCTTCCATTTGGCGACGCCAGGCAAAGGTCAGTTGCGATTCAAAAGCGGGGATGAGGTCGGGGAATTTGTTGACCATGCGGGCGCGCGCCCCGGTGTCATCGACGCGGAACTCGCGTTCATAGTCTTCGACCAGGGCCTCGGTCTGCCACAGGACCAGACGGTCGGCCAGGTGCGATTGGGCCCGAGTCAAGGACAGTCCAGTGGCGCGGTCCAAATCGCCCAGTTCCAGCATTTTGTTCCACTCGACGAAGGCCGCGACGTCCTCCTGTGTAAACAGGAGCTCATCAGGGTCGGGTGGAGGGAACCCCATCGCCAGCCAGTAGTCGTTGAAATCCTGGAGCTCTGCTTCGGCGCCTTCCGCCACCTGCCTGGCCGTAAAGATCTTTTCGCCACCCAGCAAACGCTTCCGAGTCTGCATCTCCTGTTCGGGGTCGATGGCGTAGATATTCGCAGCGCCGGATTCCGGCACCATCGGTTCATTTGTTGACACTGGCGAACGTTCCTCCAAAGACCCAGACTGTTTGTGACGAGCATCACTATACAGTATTGCGGTGGATAGCGGCACCCCCGGGGCTCCGGCCATATTCGCGGGAACTGAAATTCCGCAGGGGACTCTCCAGTCCGCTGGGCGACCTCGGACGAGCTTACCCCAATCTTGCGAAACGGTTTCCGACCTGCCGGATTTGGAATTACCCTCCCGCTGCGGCACCGGCAACATGCGGCCGCAACCGCTGGTTCGGGGCGCCGCCCTCGGATAGGGTCAGACAGCACCGCTATCCCGCAACCAGAAGGAAACCCGAT
>CAYFQJ010000068.1:0-6934 GCA_964345205.1 uncultured Actinomyces sp.
TGCGACCGTTGTCGTTGATGACGACTACCAGCGATCGGTCTTGGTCCTCAGCAATGTTGTTCAGCGCCTCCCAGGCCATTCCCCCGGTGAGTGCGCCGTCGCCGATGACCCCGGCGACAACTCCGGGCAGCGCCCGGCGATGGATCTCTCGCGAAATACCATCTGCCCAGGACAGGGCCGTGGAAGCGTGGGAGTTCTCGACGACGTCATGAACGGACTCTTCACGAGAGGGATACCCGGAAATACCGCCGGATTGGCGCAACGTGCTGAAGTCTCGACGGCCTGTCAACAGTTTATGGACATACGCCTGGTGCCCCGTATCCCAAATAATGGTGTCTTTGGGTGAGTCAAAAACGCGGTGCATCGCAATGGTCAGTTCAACTACACCCAGGTTTGGGCCTAGGTGTCCCCCGGTTTCGGCCACCGACGCAATCAGGTACTCACGGATCTCGGAAGCCAGTGCCACCAACTGTGCGGAGGTCAACGAATCGAGATCCGCTGGTGAGGCGATCTGTTTCAGGAGGGACTCATTCATACTGAGAGTCTAGCCAACCCTTCAGTCATACGCGCCTGTGCCACCAAGTCGTAGAATCGCTTAGACTGTGTTTAGTGACCCGCAAAATGGAATTGAGGTACCGATGAGCACCACCACGGCAGCATACGGATCATGGCATTCACCGATTACGGCAAGCACCTTTACTGAACGTTCCGTAATGCTTTCTCAGTTGCGCGTCGACGGCCCCGACGTCTATTGGGTGGAAGAGAATCCAACGCGTGGAGGGCGCAACGTCCTCCTTCGCCGCGATGCGTTAGGCCGCACCGGAGAGGTTCTTCCACTACTTGAGGGCTCTCGTCTGGTGCACGTCGAAACTCTTGTTCACGAACATGGAGGACGCGCCTACGCCGTTAAGAACGGTGTCTTGGTAATTTCGGATGGCACCGACAACCGCGTCTATTTTTTCGACAACCGCGACGCGCACGGGCAGCTTCGTCCACTGACCCAATTGGACAACTGCCGCTACGGCGACTTCGAAATCGACCCGGTCCGCAAGTTGGCCTACGCCATCCGTGAAGACC
Source organism: uncultured Actinomyces sp. (assembly GCA_964345205.1). Taxonomy (GTDB): domain Bacteria; phylum Actinomycetota; class Actinomycetes; order Actinomycetales; family Actinomycetaceae; genus Scrofimicrobium. Next base: position 1,078 of record CAYFQJ010000068.1, read on the forward strand.
ATAACGACCCGGATAACGTGGTGAACTCCTTAGTTGCCATTCCGATCGACGGGTCAGGTGCTCGCGATGATTCAAAGATCAAGACTGTTTTTTCGGGAACAGATTTTGTTTCATCCCCCAGTTTGTCCCCAGATGGGACACGGTTGGCTTGGATCACTTGGAACCACCCCCACATGCCCTGGACCCAATCAGAACTTCGTGTCGCCTCGCTGGACGCCGAAGGCACACCTGTGGACACTGTCACCCTTGTGGACAGCCCGGACGTCGCCGTCTACGAACCAAGGTGGACTCGCGACAACGATCTGATCCACGTCGACGACTCCAGCGGCTGGGCCAATCTTTACCGCACTGAGGGATTCACCCGTTCGGAAGGGGAACCCGAGGACGCGTGGGCAACCAGGTTGCGCACACGGGCGCTCCATCCGGGGCCACGGGCATTCTCACAGCCGCACTGGCGCCTGGGTCTGCACAGTTACGACATTTTAGACAGTGAACACCTGATCTGCTCCTGGTCCGAAAATTCGTACTGGCACGTGGGAACCGTGAAGATCAGCAACGGCCTCCTGGAAGAGTGGGACGTTGGGTGGTGGCCCGTAGGTAACGTCGCAGCAGACGACCGGCAAGTAGTGTTCCTGGGTGACTCCCCCAGCAGTACCGCCAGCATCGTCGCGATTGACGGCGACGACGTTCAAGCAATTCGTCCGTCGACAGAGTTCGAAATTGCCGATAGTTACATCTCTGAACCAAAACTGGTCAAGTGGCCGACACGGGACGGGGCGAAAGCCTACGGCTTCTACTACGAGCCGAAGAACCCCGAATTCACTGCCCCCGAAGGGACACTCCCCCCTCTGGTCGTCATGGTCCACTCCGGACCCACCGGAGCTGCCAGGCCGGGACTGTCTTTGTCCCACCAGTACTGGACTACGCGAGGCTTCGCGGTCTTAGACGTAAACTTCCGCGGCTCAACAGGCTTCGGTCGCCCCTACCGCGAATCTCTGAACGGTAACTTCGGCGTCTACGACGTTTTTGACTGCGCTGACGGCGTGGAGTGGCTGGGTAGCCAGAACTTGATTGACCGGAAAAAGGTGGCCATCAGAGGCGAAGGTTCGGGTGGGTTCACCGCGTTGACTGCCCTGGCCAACACCGACGTTTTCAGCGCCGGCACGTCCGTCTCAGGTATCTCAGACCTGCGGACCCTGGTTAGTGAAACACACAAGTTCGAATCGAACTTCGCACGTCTCCTACTGCAAAGCTCTGACCTGGACGATCCGATCTGGGATGAACGTTCACCAATAAATCATCTGGATCGCATCCATTCGCCAGTGCTTTTGCTGCAGGGAACTGAGGACCCCCTAGTGTTGCCTCAGCAAACTGAACGTGTTTACAACGAGCTCGTCGCTGCCGGCAAACCGGTAGCCATGGTCATGTTTGACGGTGAAGGACATGAGTTCCGCCAACCAGAAAACATCGAGTTTGCGTGGCGCACTGAACTGGCGTTCTACGCCAAACTTTGGGGAATCAAGCTGCAGTTCCCCGTTGACGTTCAGATCGCGAACTTCCCGTCCAGTGACTAGCCACTAAGAAGGGTTCGCCACAACGCACTTGTGGGGTGTTGCCAAAGTTTCCTTTGGCCACACCCCACAATTTTTATCTCAAACTCAGACTGCCGCGTCTTCCTTCTCTTTCAGCTGACGCAGAACGTACTGCAGAATACCGCCGTTGCGGAAATAGTCAGCCTCTGCGGGTGTGTCGATCCGCAAAGAAGCATCGAACTGCACTTGCGTGCCGTCGCCTCGCGTCGCGGTGACCTTCACAGTATCGGGTGTGACTCCCTCATTGAGTTGCGTCACGCCGGAAATATCGAACACTTCAGTTCCATCAAGACCCAGGGTGTCGCGGGTTTCTCCGGCCGGGAACTCTAAGGGCAAAACACCCATACCAATCAGGTTCGAACGGTGAATCCGTTCGAATGATTCGGTGATGACTGCCTTAACTCCCAGCAGAGCCACGCCCTTCGCCGCCCAGTCACGTGAGGAACCTGATCCGTATTCGGCGCCCGCCAGCACGACCAGGGGAACGTTCGCTGCCAAATAGTTTTCGGCCGCCTCGTAGACAGACGTTTGAGGACCACCCTCTTGAGTGAAATCTCGGGTGAACCCACCTTCGACTCCGTCTAACATTTCGTTACGAATACGAATATTCGCGAAAGTACCCCGGATCATGACCTCGTGGTTACCACGACGCGAACCATAAGAGTTGAAATCACGACGCTCAACCCCTTCGGCCTCCAGATACTGCCCTGCCGGCGAGTCCGCCCGGAATGCCCCAGCTGGCGAAATGTGGTCGGTTGTCACCGAGTCGCCCAGGCGCAGCAGGACGCGCGCACCCTTGATGTCTTCGACCGGCTCCGGGACTTCACTCATGCCCTCGAAATACGGGGGGCGGCGCACATAGGTTGAACTCGGCTCCCAAGCGAAAGTGTCGCCCTCAGGGATGACCAGCTGGTTCCAGTGTTCGTCACCCTGGTAAACGTCAGCGTAATCCTTGACGAACACGTCGCGGGTGACCGTACGGTCAATGGTGTCCTGAACTTCTTGCGCATCGGGCCAAATATCAGCCAGGAACACATCGTTACCGTCCTGATCTTGCCCCAAAGGTTGCTGAACAAAATCAAAGTCCATAGTTCCCGCCAACGCATAGGCGATGACCAGCGGAGGTGAAGCCAAGTAGTTCATCTTGACGTCGGGGTTGATGCGTCCCTCAAAGTTGCGGTTACCCGAGAGAACCGAAACGACAGAAAGGTCATGTTCGCGCACGACGTTCGATACTTCATCCAGCAGCGGGCCCGAGTTTCCAATACACGTGGTGCAACCGTAACCGACCAGGTGGAAACCTAGAGCTTCCAAATCGGGCCACAGTCCCGCAGCATCGAAATACCCGGTGACTACCTGCGACCCAGGAGCCATCGAAGTTTTCACCCATGGCTTCGTCTTCAGCCCTAAACGGTTAGCGTTACGAGCCAGGAGAGCCGCAGCGAGCATCACCGAGGGGTTCGAGGTGTTAGTACAGGACGTAATCGAGGCGATGACCACCGACCCGTGGTCAAGCTCAGTCACGGTGCCGTCCTCTAAAGTGACAGACACCCGGCGATGAGGGCGATCAGCCGACTCTGGTGCATCCGCCGGCGCATCACCGTCGCGGTCGCTCAAATCGTCGAATTCAACGGGATCAGAGGCCGGGAAACTGCCCGACAACGCCTGATCCAACTCGGTTTTTGCAACTTCAGCATCCCCGCTCACCAGCTCAGACAGAGTTCCGCGGAAGGAATCCTTCGATTCCGACAGCAATACCCGGTCCTGCGGACGTTTCGGTCCGGCGATCGAGGGAACAACTGTCGACAGGTCCAACTCTAAGTACTCTGAGTATTCGGCCTCATTCGAGGGATCATGCCAGAGTCCCTGCTCTTTGGCGTAGGCCTCAATTAGCTGCACCTGCTCTTCGGAGCGTCCCGTGAGTCGGTAATAGTCCAAAGTGACATCGTCAATGGGGAAGATAGCTGCCGTGCTGCCGAACTCGGGCGACATGTTGCCAATAGTGGCTCGGTTAGCAAGGGGAACGGCGCCAACGCCATCGCCGATGAACTCGACGAACTTACCGACAACACCGTGGCCACGCAATATCTCAGTGATTGTGAGGACCACGTCGGTGGCCGTCGCTCCTGCCGGGATTTCACCGGTCAACCGGAAACCAACCACTTTGGGGATCAGCATTGAAATAGGCTGACCCAGCATCGCGGCTTCCGCTTCAATACCGCCCACGCCCCATCCGAGGATGCCGAGGCCGTTAACCATGGTGGTGTGCGAGTCCGTCCCCACACACGTATCCGGATAGGCCAGAGTGGTGCCGTCGACATCACGTGAAAAGACACCTCGCGAAAGGTGTTCAATATTCACCTGGTGCACGATGCCGGTGCCCGGGGGGACAACTTTGAAGTTCTCGAAAGCTTCCTGGCCCCAACGCAGGAACTGGTAGCGCTCGCCATTGCGTTCGTACTCACGAACCACGTTTCGTTCGAAGGAACTTCGGCTGCCGAAAGAGTCAATCTGCACCGAGTGGTCAATGACCAGTTCAGCGGGAACCTGCGGGTTGATAGCGGCTGGGTCACCGCCCATTTTTGCGAAGGCCTCACGCATAACCGCAAGGTCAACCACACATGGCACACCGGTGAAGTCCTGCATTACGACGCGCGCCGGGGTGAACTGAATTTCGTCACTGGAAGCTCCCTGCGGATCCCAGTTCGCCAGGGCCTCAATCTGGGCGACTGTAATGTTCTTACCGTCCTCGTGCCGCAGCAGGTTCTCGGCAAGGATTTTCAACGAAAATGGCAATTTCTCGAAACCGGGAACAGCGGACAGTCGGAAAATACCGTAGTTTTTTCCGCCCACTTCGAGTTCCGATCGAGAATCGAAGCTGTTTATCGACATCGGGGTCTCCTCACGTACTCCAAATTATCTCGATGTCGAGATAATTACTCTTCCATCATACTAAACGGTTAGCGCACCAGACTCGACACGATTTCAAAATGGTGCGTGTGGGGGAAAAAGTCAAAGGCTTCGATGGTGTCAAGGCGGAACCCTGCGGCCACCAAACTGCCGAGATCGCGGGCGCCAGCGGCAGGATCACAGGAAACAAGGACCACGCGTTTCGCGTGACTCTTGACGATCGCATCGACAACTTCGCGGCCCGCTCCCTCCCGAGGGGGATCGAGGATTACCGCATCAAGACCGTCACCTAAGTCGAACTTCGCGATGGCTTCAGCGTCGACTTTGCCGACGAAGAAGTCTACCCGCTCATCAGCATTCACAGATTCAAGGTTGGCCGCCGCATCTGCAACAGCCGATTCAGAAATCTCCACAGTCATCACGTGTCCTTGAGGACCGACGGCATTAGCTAACGAGTAGGTGAGCAGACCTGCCCCTGAGTAAAGTTCAAGGACATTTTGACCCTCCAGGTCGCCTGCGGCACGCATGACGGCTGCCGCGAGGGTTTCCGGGGCCTCCTTGTGGACCTGCCAAAAACCGTTGGCGGTGACATTGAAGGTTCCGGCAGTTCCCGCATCCCACTGCAGCCGCGGCTCGACCTGGGCGCCTTCCAAGTTCCAGGCCTTGTCTCCGACCAGGACGAGGGCGTCCCCTTCGGGGGCGGCAACCAGCGTCACGCGGTCCCCCGCTTTCCACACTTGGGTCCAGCGGTCATCGGTAAATACTCCAGCGGCCGCGAAGCGCGGATCCAGAAGTGGGTAGTTGGTGATCTGGCGCAGATCGTGTGAACGGTAGTCCCGCATCGCGAGCTTCCCCTGACGGTCCACCACGAATCGGGAACGGGTGCGTCGACCCAGAAGCGGGTCGGCCGGATCGGTATCCCCCGGCAGAGGTTGAACCTGCAACCCGGCTTCTCCAACAACGTCCGCGACCTGCTGTGCCAGTTCGGGCCCGCCGACGCGGCGGAGTTGCAGCTGCAGCGCGCGGGCTTTCCAGTCGCGTTGCGCAACTGGCGTGGCCATATAAAGGTCGGCCCCCGGAATCTCTTCGGCGTTCGGAATCCGGTCCGGTGAGGGGGTCAGAACCTCGATGACGTCCGCCCACGAGAGTCGCGATTGGCGACTGGTGACACGGGCGCGCACTCGTTCGCCAGGAAGTCCCAGTCGCACAAAGACGACACGTCCGTCCTCGGCGCGAGCCACGCAGGCACCACCATGCGCGGGGTCACCCAGGGTGACTTCGAGAATTTCTTCGACCTCGGGGCGGGTCCGACGGCGCGTTTTCTTCGTCACAATTCACCTTTTCGTTTGAGGACG
>CAYFQJ010000069.1:0-1511 GCA_964345205.1 uncultured Actinomyces sp.
ATCGGGACATGCCAGTAGTCGGGAACTTGGCCCCCCAGGGCCACCGTGATTTGGGCCTGCGCTGGCGCCGTTTCCAACAGGTCACCGCCGCGCACAACCTGGTCGACACCCGAAAGGTAATCGTCAACAACGACCGCCAGGTTATAGGCCGGCACCCCGTCGTTGCGGCGCAGCACCACCGAATCAACCGGCCCCGTGTCCTCACCGAAGCGCAGGCCAGCGATGGTCTTGGTCGGAGAGGGCGGATCCCAGCGCAGCGCTGGTGTCCTCCCCGGACGGTCCACGCGCCCGTGGCGGCAAGTTCCGGGGTAGCGTCCCGGGGGTGCGTGCGGGGCGCTGGCGGCCTCGCGAATATCGCGGCGGGTGCAGAAGCATTCGAAGAGGTGGTCGCTCAGCTTCGCGAGGGCGTCCTCGTAAATGTCCAGACGTTGGGACTGGTACAGGACCGGGCCGTCCCAGTCGATCCCGAGCTGTTCCAGTTCCCACAGTTGCTGATCGGCAGCTCCGACCCGGTGGGGGTCCAAATCTTCGACGCGCAGCAGGAACCGGCGGCCGGTCTGTCGCGCGGCAGCCCACGCCAAAGCGGCGGTGCGCAAGTTGCCCACGTGCAGCGGCCCGGAAGGGGAGGGGGCGTAGCGACCGGCAGGAATCATGTCCCCAGCCTACTCTGCAGATGCCCAGCATTTGATAGGGGAGGGTGGAGGTCCCACCGAAACTGGATAACATGGGAGGATGATCAGTTTTGAGGACGTCAGTAAGGTCTACCCGGTTTCGGGCGGATCTGAAATTGTGGCCCTCGATAACGTGTCACTTCACGTGGCTGCCGGCTCCATCCATGGAATTGTGGGGCAATCAGGTGCCGGGAAGTCCACACTAATACGTCTGCTTACCGCCCTGGAACGTCCGACCTCGGGCCGGATCGTTGTTGATAACGCCGATATGACGACACTGTCGGGGGCGGAACTGCGCCAGGCGCGCCGCCGAATCGGGATGGTTTTTCAACAGGCGAACCTTTTAGAGGCGCGGACAGCGGCAGCCAATATTGCCTACCCCCTGCAAATCGCGAAAGAGCCCCGGGCAGCGATCGCCCCGAGGGTTGATGAGTTGCTTGACCTGGTTGGCCTTCCCGACCGCGGCGCGTCCTACCCTTCCCAAATGTCCGGTGGGCAGCAGCAGCGTATCGGGATCGCGCGTGGCATGGCGGGGAACCCACCGATTTTGCTCTGTGACGAACCAACTTCGGCGCTAGATCAGGAATCGACCACGCAAATTCTGGGCCTGCTGCGTCGCCTCCGCGATGAAGAGGGCGTCACCGTTGTGGTCATTACCCACCAAATGGATGTGGTCACCGATATTTGTGACTCGGTGACAATGCTTCAAGGAGGGCGCGTCATCCAGGACGGCACCGTTGATGAGGTCCTATCGAATGTCGGGTCGCCGCTGGCCGAAGCGCTGGTCCCTGCCCCCAGCGTCGATGCTTCACAGTTGCGCCGCGAAACGCGCCTGCTGGA